>JBCCUO010000127.1:0-7916 GCA_039196805.1 Planctomycetota bacterium
ATCTCGGGGTCGCAGTACCCGGCGTCCTTCTCTCTATAATACGTCCGCTGCCAACCGACGACGGCAACCGTTTCCTCGCCAACCATGTCTCAGGGACTGGCGTGAACCTTGTCGGGGCGATACGGTCCGAACCCCTGGGAGCTTATCATTTGCAGCCACAGTCCTCCGTGTTGAACTGTCGGACAAAAAGCCCCTGAATCCCCACAGTCACAATCCAATGCACGATGGCCAATTCGAAATGGACGATCTGCCGAACGAAGGCATTGAAGAACAAGATTCCGAAGGGCTGAGCTCGGTTCCGGAAGCGGTCGAGGCGATTCGCAACGGGGAAGTTGTTATCGTTGTCGACGCGGAAAACCGCGAAAACGAAGGCGATTTCATCTGCGCGGCCGACAAAGCGACGCCCGAGACCATCAACTTCATCCTCTCGGGGCGCGGTCAGCTGTGCGTCTCGATCCTACCCGACGTTGCCAAACGTCTGGAGCTGACACCGGTGGCGGTTCAAAACGACGCGCCCTTGAGGACGGCGTTCATGACACCAGTCGATATTCGATCGGCAAAAACAGGCATTACGGCGTCTGAACGGAGCGAGACGATCCAACGAATGGCGTCGCCTGACTGTACCGCAGACGATTTTGTTCGCCCCGGGCACGTTTACCCGCTCTTGGCCAAGCAGGGGGGAGTCTTGCGTCGCGCGGGCCATACTGAAGCCGCCGTCGACCTGGCTCGGATGGCCGGACTGCGACCCTCAGGCGTGCTTTGCGAAATCTTGGACGATACGGGCGACAGGGCGACGCGAACGGCATTGCGAGCGATCGCCGAGCGTCACCAACTGAAGATCATCAGCATCGAACAGCTGATCGCCCATCGGCGCGTCAACGAAAAACTGATCAGTCGAACCGCCAGCGCCGAACTGCCGACGAGATACGGCGCGTTCAAGATCATCGTTTACGGCGTCGAATACGAACCGCAAGAGCCGATCGCGCTGACGTTTGGTGACCTTTCTAAGCCGGGTCCAGCACCCCTGGTCAGGATGCATAGCAGTTGCTTTACGGGAGATCTGATCGCCTCCCTTCGCTGCGACTGTGGCGACCAGTTGCACATGGCGCTGGAGATGGTCAGTCGCGAAGGCCGCGGGGCGTTGATCTACCTACCTCAAGAAGGCCGCGGCATTGGCTTGGCCCAAAAAATTCGAGCCTACGCGTTGCAAGACAATGGTTTGGACACGGTCGAAGCGAATCACGCGTTGGGATTCAAAGCAGACATGCGAGACTACGGTGTCGGCTTGCAGATCTTGAAGGACCTGGGGCTCCGCGAGGTTCGGCTGCTGACCAACAATCCCAAAAAGACCGAAGCCTTCAACCTTCGTGGCTTCGACCTGAGAGTGGTTGACCAAGTGCCGATCGTGCCACCGGTCAACGAGCACAACCAGCGGTACTTGGAAACGAAGCGTGAGAAGATGGGTCACGACCTTCCCGATTTGTAGCAAACCGCCGGAGAGTGATGAACGATTCATCGATCCCCCTGAGCCGGATGACCGTGGTCGGCGTGGGCTTGCTGGGAGGCAGTGTCGCGTTGGCGATCCGACGCGCGATGCCGGAGACTCAGATTCACGGTGTCATCCGAAACCCCGAGGCACGTCAACAAGCGGTTGCACTCGGGATCGTCGACCGCGCCTTTGAATCGGTGCCCCAGGCTTGCGAAGGCAGTGACGTCGTCGTGTTGGCGACGCCGGTCGACCACATCGCCGCACTGGCCGCAGAGGCCGCCGGCGTACTGGCGACCGACGCGCTGATCACTGACGTCGGAAGCACCAAGCAGACGATCGTCGACGCCACGGCAAAGCATGATCAGGTGCATCGTCGGTTTGTCGCGGCACATCCGATCGCGGGATCGGAAAAAACCGGCATGCGGCACAGCACCGCCGAGCTGATGGACGGCAAGACGATCATCATCACGCCGCACCAAGACAGCATGGAAGCGATGGTCGCCAAGGCTGAATCGTTTTGGAAACTCACCGGCGGTCAAATCGTGGTGATGTCGCCGCAGGAACACGATCAACGACTGGCGGCGATCAGTCATGTGCCCCACCTGATCGCGTCGCTGGTCGCCCTGCAAGCTGACCCTGAATCCTTGCCGTTGGTGGGTAGCGGGTGGAAAGACATCACGCGTGTGGCGGCGGGCGATCCAACGATGTGGCATGCAATCTGCCAAGAGAATCGCGAGGCGATCCTGAAACAGTTGAGTCTCGTTCGCGACTCGCTGGATGACTTGCAATGCAAGGTGCGCAGCGATGAACCAGAGACCCTTATCCAGTGGCTTCAAAAGGCAAAGGCGATTCGTGATCAGGTCGAATGATTCGATCGTTTGGCTTGATTGGCCACGGAACTGCACGGGAGCGAGTCGTTGAGTGTTCTATTTCTGGTCAACTCGCAGAGCCAGCTCAGCGAAGGCATCCCGTGGGCGATCCGATTCGCGGACGCGCTCCCCTCCACGGTCCGGATCTTGGTCGTCGGCGACGACCCGAAGACGCTCCTCAAGCACGCCGAAAACCAGGTGTCGGATCATCAGTCAATCGTCTCGGTCCACTCTTCGTCGCAAGAGGTCGACGTTGTCGTTGAACAGGTTCGATCTTCGGGCAGTCGCACGCTCCTGCTGATTGAAGATCCCAGCGACGATACATTCCAGCGAAGCCTCTTCGAAAGGTCCCCGGTGACCTGTGTCTGGCTTCGCTCGCGAGGCGAACCACCCAAAACCGAACGCGAGATCTTTCGGCTGGGTCAGTTGGATGACGCTTGGGTCGACCGCGCTTCGCTGAAGCTACTGGGATTCCGTTCCGAACTGGAACTACTGAAAGCATCGGAGGTAGCGGCACTGGAGGGAGCGGCCGGACCTGAGCAGCGAAGCTCGCTCTACGAACTGGCTCGCTCGGCCGAACGCCAACGATGCGATCAGGGCGATCTGGTTTGGGTGGGCTGCCAGTCGTCGCTGACGAACGACCTGGCAGGTATCATCGGTTTGGATTTGCTGACGTCTAGCTCTCATGCATCGGTCGCCCTGGTACGACGCGGGGAGCAACTGACCAAGTCGCTCGCGACACGTTTTGAACGACTTGCGTCGCGGGTGGCCGAGCCGATGGGTCGCGATCAGCGGAAAGACTTGGCCGAGTCGCTGATGTCCGGATCGGTGCCAAATTTGGAGTTTCTGGGCCTGATCTCCGCCGCCGCGATGCTGGCCGCGTTCGGTTTGTTGCAGGACTCGGCGGCCGTCATCATCGGAGCGATGTTGATCGCCCCGTTGATGACTCCTATTCTGGGTGCGGGGATGGCGCTGACACATGGCAATCGGCCGCTATTTCAAACGTCGCTGCTAACGATCTTACTGGGCTTCGTCGGTGCATTCGTTTCCAGCTTTTTGTTCGGGTGTCTGGTGCGTTGGACACAAGGGGTCTCCGCGACGGGCGAAATGTGGGCCCGCTGCAACCCGTCCCCATTGGACTTTTGCGTGGGCTTTGTCGGCGGCGCCGCGGCGTCCTACGCGCGGACGCGAATTCACTTGTCCGCTGCCTTAGCGGGTGCTGCCATCGCGGCCGCATTGGTCCCACCCATTTCCACAGCGGGCCTCCAGTTGGCCTTTGGGCAATTCGAGACGACTCAGCAGGGCACACCGATTGTTGGCCCGTTGCTCTTAGTCGCCATCAACGTGTTGACGATCATGATCGGATCATCGATCGTCCTTCGCGCCCGTGGGATGCAGATCGATCGCCCCGAAAACCGCCGTGAAAAGTGGACTCTTCGTGCCGCAGCCGTTTTGATCGCACTGATTTTGCTGGCCTTTGTCGACGTGATGTGATCCATCACTGCTTGTTGAGGTCCCAGTCGTAGCTCACGTAAGACACGCGCACGCTTGCCCCGCGCGCTGCCTGCTGGCTGGCAGTGGTGGGCAACCATTTAGCAATCTTGCGAAGTTGGGCTTTCTGGTCACGCCCAAAGTCTTCGCCGAACCAACTGAGAATCGACGAGAGGTAAAAGCGATTCTCTGACTGGGCATAGCGGAAGTTTCGTTTGCGCGAAAAGAAGTCTTGGGCATTCGTCGTGAGCTGCTCGTCCAGCTTGCCGGCCACATAGGCATGGTTCAGCAGTCGCGGGCATCCGATCGACGCGCAAACGATGGCAAAGTGGATGCGTGGCTCACTCATCTTACGAAGCACCTGATGCTCGATCTGGTCCAACGAGTAGGGCTTGCCGGCAACGTAAAGCTTGAGGTCGTGCCAGATGTGAAAGCCAAACAGCCTGGGCGTGTGATTGCGAATGCTGGTGGTGGGATATTGCTGCAAAATTCCCTTCACCGTGACTGCGTTGTAAGCGTTGATCCAAAACGCCAGCTTCGCCGACTTGTCGGCTGGCGCGGAAAGACTCCCTGTTGATAGCTCAGCCAAGTAGTTGTCCAACGCCTTGCGATCCGCTGTGGACTTGTGCCACCCGCGGTAGTTGACCAGCCCATCTTCGTCGACGTAACGTTTCAGTAACGCATCCCATCCGCTGTGGTCAACTTCGTTCATCGACTGCTGCGATGCGGCTTTCTTGCCAACGAAGACCGGAGTACCGGCCAGCGCCAACGCCGGCATCAAGCCGACCATCAAAGCGGCGATAAAGACTGGTGAAGCATGCATGACGGATGGATTGGGTCAGGGAAGATGCTGGTCATCTAGCTGCATTGGCAATGATCGTCGTGCGATGCGCTCCGCCAACAGCCGCGTGCCGAACGCGTCAACGCACAGCAGAGCAATTGAATGCGGCGTTTTGCTGATAGCGGATACAGCTAAAACTTCACGTCTTGGCTAGCGCTTGAATCGTTGGCGGTTCCCGCTAACGCGATGAGTCGCGGACCAACGCTTGCGCGACGGCAGCAGGCTGGATTCCCGATCAAACCTTCACTCAACAGTCAGACGGCGACGATAGATCGTGTCGCCGTTGGTGATGTAGAGGTCACTGTGGTTGGGCCCCGCCAACGTACAGCTGGTTAGCGGCTTGCGTGGATTGGGCGGAGGCAACACCCCGCACAATCGGCCGGTGGGATCAAATACCTGCACGCCTTCCGCGCTGGTGACGTAATACCGTCCCCGTTTGTCGACTGCCATGCCATCGCCCCGCGATGCAGTCAAATACGGTGGCGGTTCGTTGAACCGAAACTCACCTTGGTCGTCGATCGGCGTCCGCAAGGTCATCGACGGCATTTTGGCGTCCAAGCTTCCGCCTTCTCCAACACGAAACGTCCAGACGTTCCGGCCACCGTGGTCGCTGACCGCCAAGGTTCCCGCATCGTTGGACAGAGCGATTCCGTTGGGGCGCGTGATGCCGGTGTCCATGACCTCCACTGTTCCCGTCGCGATATTGATCCGTGTCACCTGCTTGGCTTTCGTTTCGGTGATCAGCAGGACGTCTCCGGCCACCGCCAGATCGTTTGGCTTCACTCCCGTCGCAACGACGACAGTCTTTCCGTTGGCGGGGTCAATGGAGATCACGCGACTCTTGGCACCCTGGCACGCGTAAAGCAAGCCGCCAGGGCCGAACTTCATGCCACTGACCGCTTCCTTGGCAATCTTGGTGCGACTTCCATCATCGGCGCTGACACGATAGACGGCCGGAGCCTTCATGTCACAAAAATAGAAGTTCCCCGCTTCGTCCGCACACGGCGCGTCCGCAAAGCCAAGTTGGTCCGCCACCGCTTCCCACGACTCACCGCGGACCAAGAGTTCCAACAACGTCAGATCACCACGGAGGTCATCGCTGGTGTCCAGCTCTGGCGTGGGGCTTTCGCTCCGCCAAAGCCATTTCATCGCTTCGGGAAACCTCGAACCGCCAAAGTCAGCGTTGTGGGCGTAGCCCTCGGCCCAATCGAAACGCAGGTCATACCCCATGTACTTGAGCGCGGCCGCCATCCGTTGATTCGACCACGGCCAGCTACCGAAACGGTTGTCGACGTCGCCACTGGTGTCGGCCATGTAAACACGGATCGGCTTTGGATCGGTCTTGCGAACCAGTCCCGGGTATGCGTTGCCCCCGCGAAGATTCGTGAAGCTTCCCACGCTTGAGTAGACCTTGCGGAACAGGCTGGGTTGCTGCCAAGCCGCTGTGAACGCGCAAATCGCACCCGAACTGGAACCACCGATCGCTCGCAGTTCCGGATCATCGGAAATGTTGTACCGCTTCGAAACTTCGGGAAGGATCTCCTCCGCCAAGAAACGCGTGTAGCGACCTCCCAAGCTGTCGTACTCAAGTCCCCGGTTCGACGACTTGTTCCCGCGCCTCGGCTTCGACTGGTCGTGTCCCGGATTGACGAACACGGCGATGGTGGGAGGCATCTCGCCCCGAGCGATCAGATTGTCAAAGACGATCGGCACGCGCCAACGTCCCGTCGGTTTGGCAAATCGCAACCCATCTTGGAAGACCATCAGTGCGGCTGGCTTGGCTTGGTCGTACTGGGCCGGGACGTAGACCGACCAATCGCGAATCGTGCCAGCAAAGACGGTTGACTTCCAGGGCGGCATTGACACGACCTTGCCCTTGGGAACATCGGGATTGACCACCGCATCGGGATGCGGCTTCCACTCAGGTTTGGTCTCCTTGTTCTCAGTGGCTTGGCTTTCGACCGAATACGCCCAAAGCCACCTCAAGGCACTGGGCAACTCCGCGCCCGCCCACTTTCCACTGTGACCTCCCTCGGTCATCACCAACTTGTGCTCGTAGCCGGCGTACTGCAGTGCCGCAGCCATGTCTTGATTGGCCAACGGCCAACTACCGTGTAGGTTGTCCAAGTCCTCTTTGCCTTCTTGCAAGTAGACGCGAATCGACTTGGGATTCTCCTTGGTCTTACGAATCAGTCCCGGATAAGCCCAGCCACCGCGAATGTTGGTGTAGCTACCGATGTGGCTAAGCACGCGTCCAAACTGATCCGGCATCTCCCATGCGACCGTGAAGGCACAGATCCCGCCCGATGAAATGCCGGCGACGGCACGATCATTCGGGTGGTTCGATACGTTCAATCCTTTCAAAGCGACTGGCAGAAACTCCTCCGTCAGGAATCGAGCGTAGCGGTCACCCAGCGAATCGTATTCGAACGATCGATTGCTTCGATCCTTGGCCCCCGGAAGAGTCGCCTTGATCGTGCCAGGATTGACAAAGACCGCGATCGTCGGCCGCATGACTCGCCTGTGAATCAAGTTGTCAAGCACGATCGGGACGCGAAACGATCCATCAAGCTTTGCGTAGTTTTTGCCGTCCATAAACACCATCAATGACGCCGGCTGGTCAGCGGAATACTGAGCCGGTACGTAGACGCTGTATTGACGCGTCGTCCCCGGAAAGATCTCACTTTGGTCGAAGACTCCCGAAGTCACTTTCCCCATCGGAACGTCTGCTTGACGCTCCCGATCCTTTGGGATCGATTCCGCAGCACGACTGGCGGTGAGCGAACAACAACCAATGGAAATCAACAGGATCAATCGTGTCATGATCGTCTCGACCGGCGGTAACTGGCGACAGAATCTCGCCGCGGCAAGTCCGCAATCGAGATCACAAGATTCGTTTTGCTTGGAAAACTGAGAGTTCAAGATCATCGTCGCCGGTGACTTGCCAGGCAAGCGACTTCCCGTCAATCCGAGCAGCAGTTCTGGTCTAGACTGTCCGCACCCCTATTGCTGATCCTCCGACCTAGGCTTCCCGATGCGACCTCACTTTCTGTTGCTCCTGCTGCTCAGCGTCGTCGTGCCCAACGGGCTGACGCGCGCCGAATCCCCTTCTGTTAGCAATGCAGGCCTGCCCCGGGCGACCCCGGAATCGCAAGGTGTCGATTCGTCGAACGTCTTGGAGTTCATCGAAGCGGCTGACCAAAAAGTCGATTCGATGCACAGCTTC
>JBCCUO010000128.1:0-7911 GCA_039196805.1 Planctomycetota bacterium
CCGTGTGGAGCGTTCGTGGCCAGGTAGGCCAAGAACGGTTTGCCTTCTTTGCCGCACTTGGTGATGAAATCGCTGGCAGCATCAAAGAAGACGTCCGTGCAAAAACCGGTGACCTTCTCCGGTTTTCCGTTCCGGTAGTAGCTGCCGTCAAAATAGGCGTTGTCCCAGTAGTCGGGTGTTTGGCCAACACCGCCGCCGCCATGTCGTAGCACCTCCTGGTAGCCGCGATCTTCCGGTCGGTACGGATAGTTGTCACCCAGGTGCCATTTGCCAAACATGCCGGTGGCGTAGCCGGCATCTTGGAAGATCTGGCCCATGGTGACTTCGTTTTCTCGCAGCATCGATCGACCCATGATCGTGTGCCAAACGCCGGTACGATTTGTCCAATGGCCGGTCAGGAACGCGCAGCGCGTTGGCGAACAAGTGGGCGCAACGTGATAGTCCAACAAACGCACCGATTGGGCCGCCAGCGCATCGATCTGAGGCGTCTTGAGCACAGGGTTCCCGGTGCACGACAGGTCGCCGTAACCCTGATCGTCCGTGATCACGATCACCACGTTGGGTTTTTCCGCGAAGACCGACGCGCCGAAGATCGACCAAGTCAATCCAAGTAGGACGAAGAGTCGCTGCTTCAGGCGTTTTCCGACGTGAGGAAGTGACATCAGATGGGTCTCAGGGCAGGTTGGGATGGGGTGGGACGGGAAGACGCCGATCGGCAGTTGGATGGAACGAGCGCGTAGCAATCTCCTATTGCGCAAGCTCACGGATCGCGATGTTTCGAAATTCGACAGGGTCTCTGTGGCCAGCGAATCCGAAATGACCACGTTTACGCGATATCCCTGGATGGTCCTTACCATCCATGAACGAGTCGACCTGACTGACATCGCCGCTAAGAATCACGGTGCCGTTCAGTTCCACAGTCACTTGGGTGCCGTCAATGGTGACCTGTTGGAAGTTCCACTGGCCGGGTTCACGCAAGTAGCCCCGTCGCGCTGGGATCACGCCGTACACGGAGCCGTGGTACTGACGTGGGTCAAGCTTGGCATACTTCTTGGCTGAGTTGTCCAGGACCTGAAGTTCGCAAAACGCATCCACAGACGCGTCCCCACTGAGCGGAGAGCGAATCGCGAGTCCGTTGTTTCCACCCGGAGGCAGGCGGAACTCTAAGCGAACCGTGAAGTTGCCGTACTCATCCTTCGTCAGCAAGTTTCCTCCCTTTCCCGCGCGGCAGCTAATCGCTCCGTCCACGACCTGGTAGTCATCGACGGCACCTTGCCAGCCATTGAAGTCCTTGCCGTTGAAGAGCGGCTTGAATGCCACGGCCTGATGACCGGCCAGAACCTCGTTGGCGGCCGCGGCATCCAGTTCGCGAATGTGCAGGTTTCGCCAGCGAATCTCACCGCCATGTGTCTGCAGCTGGATGGGACCGTCGACAAACAAGGGCGACTGACGATCCCAAAAGTTTTCCATGGTCGCATGGTCGACCACCAAATGATCATTCAAGTACACCGTCGTTCGTGCCCCCACCTGAATGATGCGAAAATCATTCCACTCACCGAGCGCGCGGTCAGCCAAGACGAGCGGATCTTTCCCGGCAGCTCCGGGGCTATTGTTCCAAAGGCCACCACTTCCCAATTCGGCGCGGTGCTTGAATTTCTCCGGGTCGGTAAAGTCCCAAATCTGCACCTGAGGTGTCGCCTTCAGGTAGATGCCGCTATCCGCAAGGGGAACCGTCTTATACTGCAGCCGGAGTTCGAAATCGCGAAACGAATCCTTGGTCGTCAGGTAAGGCCCCTTACCATCATTGACCAACTCGCCGTTCTGAACTGACCAGTGTTTGCGAGCATCCTTCATCCACGCTTGCAGTTGCTGGTCGCGATCAGCGTCGCTCATCTCGGCCAGCTTGCGAGGATCATAGTGGGGACGTGCTGTCCAGCCATCGAGAGTCTTGCCGTCAAACAAGACGCGAAATCCGTCGGGTGGCTCGTCCGCCATGGCGGGTGTTGTCACCAGTCCCAGAATCCAGAGACTAAGAAGAATTGATTGGGACTTCATGGAGCGAACTCTTGTAAGGATCATCGGGATGGCGATGCGTTAGCGAAGTCGGTTCTCGCCGCCGTTCTCTTGTTGGTGGATGGTAACGGGCCAGCCGGGAAACTGA
This sequence comes from Planctomycetota bacterium, assembly GCA_039196805.1. Lineage (GTDB taxonomy): Bacteria > Planctomycetota > Planctomycetia > Pirellulales > Pirellulaceae > JBCCUO01. The sequence continues at coordinate 2,162 of JBCCUO010000128.1, forward strand.
TTTTCAGGATTTCCGTCGGTGGGATCGACTAGGAACCGATACGAATTCAGTTCGTACGTCTTGGCCTCGGTATCGATCACCACGTAGCCGAATCCACTGGCTTTTTGATGGGCCCGTTCGTAACGATTCTTTTTGGTAGCGACCTCAGGATTCCCAACCGCGTATACGTAAACCTTGTTGCCCAGGCCGTCCAGGTATTCGCCTGTATTGGGAAGCCCATGTTGGGGGCGATTTTGATACGGCATTTTCATTTCGTCGGCACGCCACCACCGAGGATAACCGACTGCGATCGCGGGAGTGCAAAACGACCAGCATCCATCGCGCTGTTTGTCGACGCCGTATTGCACCAGTGAGGTGAGGTGCTGGTCACCGTTGATGTGTAGTGGCCTGCCCTTGGTGATGATTTTCACGGCGCGATCCCGCGGCGTCTGCGGCCACCCACCCGAATCCAAGTCGGCGACCAGATAGCCATCGTAGCCGCCATGATGCGTTGCCATTCCGGCAAACACCGTTTGGCTAAGCACCACCTTCATCTCGTGGCCGCGCCAGTCGTTTACCCACTGTTCCAAGAACGCTTCTTGTCGCCGCCCCAGCAAGACGAGTCCCGGCTTGTCCAGGCCTTTCGGATCAATGTCCGGGTCTTTCAAGTGATCCGCCCGGCCACTTCCGGTGTCAACGTTCTGAGGGCCGCTCTTCCATTGCCTGTCCGCAAGGATGGCGAAGCTAACGTTTCCGTAGACCATGTCCCCGTAGTAGACGCTGATGTCCTGTAGAACGGGCGTCGGATCGTAGACGTCGGGATGGTGTGATGTGTTGGTGCGGTGGACAACATTGACCATCCGTGCCGGCTCGCGGTACCCGCCGTTGGAGGATGTTCCGCCGGCTTCGATGTCCATCGGTTTCCCGCCTTCACCCCAGATGTTGCCTTGAAAGACATCGTGGTCATCGGCAAGACAGATGGTCGGGCGGTCTCGCATTGCTTCCCGGAAAGCCATCCCAAACTGATAGTACTTACGCAAGTAGTTCAGGATCGCCGGCTCCGCCGGTTCGCGAATCAGGCCGTATCCGCCGTGACCCTCGTAGAGTTGATCGCCGGAGAAGTAGATCAGGTCGGGATCCAGTTTGACGACGTTGTTGGCTACCGGCTCATAAGGAAACGCATAGTCGTTTTGGCAGGTCATTGCCCCCATGCGCAGCGGACGCCCGACCGGGTTGGCCTTGATTTTCCCGCTCCAGACGCAAGGCGTGGTACTGCCGTCGCTATGATTCTCTTGATAGATCAGCTGGTAGGGTGTTTCCGCTGACTCATCCCAATTGGGGATGCGGAACGTCGCCGTCCAGGCATCGGTATCCAAGCTTGCGTTGCCCAGAGACTGCCATTGACCGTCTCGCTGGACCTGCAGTTGCACTTCTTGGTTGTCGTCCGCACCGAGAGGCCCCGTCAGGGCGGTGATCTTCATCACGAAACCCTCCGGACCTCGGGAGTCGCTTAGCGAATACATTGACCAAAGAATGGGTCCAAATCGTTGGTCCAGATTGACGGTGAACGCATCGCCATCGACTCTCCAGTCAGAGAAGCGGTACCGTGCGCCGGCGTTTTGCTCCGGTTTGACAGGAAAGTTGTTGACCAAAGCAACGTTGCCGACCACGCTCTGCGCTGCCACAGAGTGATGCAGTTTGCCAAGCGTCTTGCCATCGGCGCCGATCGCAATCAATGTCAACGCGACTTGGTCACCGTTTCCACTGCCACTGAGCTTCAGCGTCAGATCCTTGGGGTTGTCGACACCATCGATGGCCAGCGAACGTCGTCCAATCACCAACTCGCCACCGCGCACCCCGATCGCCAGTCCGCCTTTGGCAAAAAGATTGCTGCGGTATTCGTTGATGTCACTCCGAACGCCTAGCCGAAAACCGACACCCTGGTTTTTGCGGCGGACTTCGACTTCCGAGATAGTGACGCTCATTTCGAACGACTTGGTCGGATCGGTCAGTTGGTGCGTTAATAGCTGAATGTTGCGGTCGCCGCCGATCTTGATGCACTCTGCGGCGCCATCAATCACCCGCCAATCTTCCATCGGATTGGCCCAGTAGTCTCCGCCCAAGAAGACACGATCAACCGTCTTGCTCCAGATTGATTGATGGCCTGAGCTTTCGAGGCCCTCTACTGGTGCTTCGTCAGTGGTTGTTTGCTGCCCGACCAGTCGGGTGGCGCGAAGGGCGCCAAGACAGGCGGAACCTGTCGCGAGAAGTTTGAGGGCAAAACGTCGTGACAGGGAGTCCATGGAGTGATCAAGCAAAGGGGGATTGGGAGGTGGAATTGGCGAGGCGGTGTCTTGGTACAGGCACCTGCAGGTTCAAGTTGTCAGATCAGCCGCAGACCGTGATCAAAAGTTCCCGGGAGGCAACCGAACGCTACGTGCTGCCGCTGATGTCCCGCGGGAACCGGACGCTGGCGTGATTTGGTTGATGGCAGGAGCCCAGCGTTCAACCGGAACGTCTCCAGTTTACTCGCGATCACGGAGGGCGTGTCCAACTGGCCCGTTCACAGCTGGAGTCCGGATTGGCCGTCCCAGCGGACGAACCCTTCCATCGCCGCGTATTCGGCCAACCCCAGGCGATCGTAGGCGGCAGCGGTTTCAGCGTTCCGCGCCTCCGCTCGCTGCCAAAACTCGCGCATGTCCATCCCCGGAAACAGCGCTCGGTCTTTTTGCGACTCGTGCTTGAAGATGGCAATCCGTTTGCGTTCCACCTCCTGAGGGCTCAGTGGCACCGCCATCTCGATCTCATGCGGAGCCCACTCCTGCCACGCTCCCCGGTACAGCCAAACGGCGCAGTCACCGTACCAATCGTCATCTTGGCAGCGAACGCAAGATTGAAGGACTGCACTTAGACAGGTCCGATGGGTCCCATGCGGATCGGAAAGGTCTCCCGCAGCGTAGACTTGGTGCGGACGAATCTCGCGGAGCAGATCGGTCGTGATCTGCAAGTCTTCATCGCCCAAGGGTCGCTTGCGAACTCGACCCGTCCGATAGAACGGTAAGTCCAAGAAGTGCAGGTGATCATCCGGAACACCGCAGCAGCGGGCTCCGTGTCGGGCTTCGACTCGACGGATCAAGCCTTTGATGTTTTGAATCTCTGGGCTGTCGACTTGGCCCGCTTGCTTGTTGCGCAGAAACTCGTCGACGTGCTGTTGCAGTTGATCCATCCCCTCCGCCTTGATCTGCAGTTTGCTGCAGAACTCGCCCGCAAACTCGGCGAACTTCAAGGCATCGGCATCGAAAACTGCAATGTTGCCCGACGTCTGGTAGGCGATGTGGACGTCATGACCTTGGTCGACCAAGCGGATCAGTGTGCCGCCCATCGAGATCACGTCATCGTCAGGATGTGGCGAGAACAACACGATGCGTTTGGGGAAGATGTCATCGCGATGGCCGGGTCGATCCCCGACCTGCTTGGCTCGCTCTGGCTTGCCGCCAGGCCAGCCCGTGATCGTGCCTTGCAGGTGCCGAAAGACTCGCAAGTTGATGTCGTAGGCGCTGCCGTGCTGTGCGAGCAAGTCTTGTAGGTCTTCTTCGTTGTAGTCCGCTTCGGTCAGCTTCAAGATCGGCTTGTTGACTCGCCCGGAAAGATCAATGACAGCACGCCGTACTGTTTCGTCGTCCCAGCTGATCGAGCCCAATTTCCAGGGCGAAACGAACCGAGTCAGGCCTGACGCTGCCGAGGTGTCGATGAATGCGACGCAGTCGTCGTGATCTTGCAGAAAGGAAACGGGCGTCGTGGGTGTCATCTCACCCTCGACCGCTTTGGCGATGACGGAGGCTTTGCCTTCGCCAAATGCAAGCAACACGATCTGCTTGGCATCCAAGATGTTCTCCACGCCCATCGTGATCGCGTGACGGGGAACGTTCTCGCTGCCAAAGAAGTCGCTCGCCGCGTCCATTCGGGTGACGCGATCCAGCGTGATCATACGGGTGCGGGTCGTCCGATTGGATCCCGGTTCATTGCACCCGATGTGACCGGTGCGGCTGACGCCCAGCAATTGAAGATCGATGCCACCAAAGTGGGCCAGGCGATGTTCGTAGTTCTGGCAGTGGTCCGCAATCTGCTCGCGGGTTAGTGTCCCATCAAAAACATGCACATTCGCTGGATCGACGTCGACATGGTCCAGCAGGTGTTCGCGAATGAAGCGGCCGTAGCTCTGCAGTTGGTCGGATTGAATCGGATAGAACTCGTCCAAGGCGAATGTGACCACGTTGGCGAACGAAAGACCTTCGTCGCGGTGCATTCGCACGAGCTCCTCGTAGACTCCCTTGGGTGACGACCCCGTCGCAAGTCCCAACACGCATGGCTTGCCAGATTCCTGTCGCTGACGGATCAGGTCTGCGATCTTCTGCGCCGCGGCGCGGCTCGCAGACGAAGCGAGGTCAAAAACTTTGCAGCGGATCCGCTCCGGTGAGTCGGAGGTCGGTTCGATGGACGTCGGGTTCGACATGAGAGAAAAGTGTTGGGTGGATAACCGGACGACCGTGAAAGCGTCCCGGGCACGAGTTCCCCGGACGATACGGCGTCCGACCCTCCCGCAAGCGGGAGGATGAAACGATCATCGCAGCACTCAGTTCAACTGAGCCGTGATGAGACGGATTGCCTTGGGCAGTGCCCGGCATTCGAGTTGGAATACTTTAGCTGCCAACGACTCCGCTGTGTCACTTGGATCGACATCACAGGCGAGCTGCAGGATTGGTGGACCGTTGTCGTACACATTGTCCACAAAATGAACGGTGCAACCGGACTTACCTGCACCCGCATTGATCACGGCACGATGCACATGTGCCCCGTACATCCCCTGACCACCGAACTCGGGCAGCAGCGACGGATGGATGTTGATCACTCGGCCGCGAAAGTCTTCGGGAATCAGCACGTGCTTCAAGAAGCCAGCCATCACCACCAGCTTGACGCCGTGTTGGCGACACGGATCGAACATCGCCTGACAGTAATCTTCGTCGCCGGCAAACGTCGACTTGACTACCGTCCGAGTTTCGATCCCGGCTGCGTTTGCGATGGCGACGCCACCGGCAGATGGTTTGCTGCTGATGACGACCCGCAAGTCGACGTCCAAACGTCCCTGGTCGCGTTGATCGATCAAGTTCGACAGTGTGCGACCGCCACCACTCAGGAACACCGCGACCGGCAAAGGAGCGCTGGTCATTCGGCTGCCTTGCGGACGAACACGTTCCCCAGATCGGTAGCGATCGGATCGACTCCGCTCACCTGCTGGTCGCTCAAGGTGTCCGCCAGCGTTTCGCTACCGATCAGCTTGCCGTGCTCTTTGACCGCCAGTTGCACCTGAGCGTCCTCGCTGACAATGCCGACGAAAATGCGGTCGGTGTAGTCACAACCGATATCCTTGCGGGCGTTCTGAATGGTACGAATCAAGTCTTTCGCGATTCCCTCGCGTCGCAGCTCGTCGGTCACTTCGGTGTTCAACACGACCACACATCCGACTCCCTGGGCCGCCGCCCAGCCATCACGGGCTTTCAAGCGGACTTCGATATCGTCGTTTTCTAGCTTGACCGGTCCGGCGGACAACGTGACTTCCACGAATCCGTCCGCCTGCATTTTCTGAAGCAATTCGTTGCCGTCGGCGCTGGCCAGCGTCTTCTTCAGCTCGGGGATTTGCCTGCCGACCTTTTTGCCGAGCCGCTTGAAGTTCGGGACAACGTTGTACTGCACGTACTGGTCTCCGTCGGTCG
>JBCCUO010000129.1:0-7900 GCA_039196805.1 Planctomycetota bacterium
GAACCCGGTGGCCCCCTTCCCAGAGCTGAGTCTTCTTGCCGCGCATCCCGGCGTTGTAGTAGTCCTGGCCCATCGTGCTACCGTTGTCCGTCAAGAAGACAACGATCGTGTTCTCGGTCAGTCCCTGGGTTATCAAGAAGCGATCCAGCCGGCCCATGTTGTCGTCGATGTTCGCACCCATCGCCAGGAAACTGACCAGGGACGCCAGCTTCTTCGGATTCAGGTGTTTGGTGATCTCCGGTTTTCGCTGGATCGCCGTACGAACGCTGTCGCGGTACTTTTCGGGGACCCAATGAGGCCAGTGCGCTGCATTGAGAGGAATGTAAGCGAAGAATGGCTGTCCCTGATCTTGATTGCCGATCCACTTCATCGCTTCGCTAAAGAACAGATCCGTGCAGTAGCCCTGGAACGATTCACGTTGTCCGTTGCGAATGTAAGTGTCATTGAAATAGTCATTGTCCCAGTGGTCGGGCACGCTGTTGATGTGCGAGGAAGGGAACCACAACGCCTCCTGGAAGCCACGATCCTCGGGCCGAAAGGGATAGTTGTCTCCCAGGTGCCACTTGCCAAAGATCCCCGTGCGATATCCGGCTCCGGCAAACACGTCCGCCATCGTGGTCAGGTCGGCGTTCAGCAGCGTTCGGCCACTGCTAACATTGATGGCTGAAGTCCGAAACGCATCCAATCCCGTCATCAATTGCGCACGCGTCGGTGTGCACATCGGGGCCACGTGGAAGTCGGTCATCCGAAGACCCTGAGCCGCCAGCGCGTCGATGTTCGGCGTCTGGGTGATCGGATTGCCGTGACAACTGAATTCGCCGTATCCCTGGTCATCCGTCATGACGACGATCACGTTGGGGCGCTGGTCGGCGCGAGCTGTCACCGTGGCCAACAGAATCAGCAACCCCGGCATGTACGCGCGGCCGAAAAGAGGAACCAGATGGCGCCCCGTTGCCGCGTGGATCATCGCAACCAATGACATGGCATCCCCCAATCTAAGAAAGGCATCCTGACTCTTTGCACAAACCATTGTGCTCATGCTGATGAAGCGAGACTAGCCGCAGCCGACGACCAAGTCAAATCACCGGTGATCCCTTCACCTCCCATCCCCTTTGCGCTCGGCTGCTTAGCCGACTACCCATCCAGGCCCGTCAGCGGTCGCCGATGTGCTATGGCCGCAGATACAGCCAGAATGGAATCTTGCCGCGGTAGTTGGAATGTTCGTTGGGCATGACCGTTCCCGTGTCTCGAGGTGATGCTGATCCGCACTCAGCCTTTCCGGGACCGCGCGGAAACCTAACGGGGGATCGATCAACGCTTCGGTTTTGGCGGTCGAACTGGTTGTTCCGACGCCCAGTTGCCCGACCGATGAACGATTCGAGTCAAATGGCGCGTCCCATCTGTGTGAGACCGCGGCTTCCAGAGCCGACAGCGACTCACTTGATGAACGTTTTGAACGACCTTGCGCGACCGGTCGTAACGGCTGTGCGGCCTGCGATGAGCCACGGCGCCGAAACCGACTTCCGAATGCACGATTTGAACGACTACGATCAGCGTACAAATCAACCCTTGAACGACTCGGTTGCCCGACGGGGTTCCGATAGAAATCTGAGTGGGCGAGCGGGGCAGCTCGCCCGCACTTCGCTGCCGATAAAAGGCTGTGTTTACAGGTGAACCTTGCGTTCGGGGCACTGAACATTCGAGTGCGAAGGCGAGTTTGCCGATGAATCCTTTGGTCCGCGCTCTTGGCGGACACAGGGATCCATGAAGCGGTCAATCGGAAAGGCGACCAGGAAGAGGCAACACCTTGGCACCCATCAACTACCTAAAATCGGATGCGGCCCTGCTGCTAGCCACGCTGTACGCCAGCGGTAGCAGCACGGCCACGCTTCGCGGAGTCTTGTCGGTGGCGGCGGGGCTTCCCCATGCACCCATGACCTACTCCGAGTTTGACGGCGGAATCGCCCGTCTGGCTCAGGGCGGCTACGTGGCTTTCAACGGCAAGCACGTGAACCCGACCGCATCGGCACTTGTGATCGCCGAGACATCGGCAACCCAAGGTGAGTCGATGGATCAGCTTCAAGACCGATTGGAAAAGCAGCTGGCGTCTGATTCGCCCACAGGCGCGCTGTTCAACGACATTGACGAAGGCTGGACCACGGAGATGATTCAGATCGACGAGTTTGACAGTGGATTCGCGGCAACGACCACCTGAGTCATGCTGGCTTTCGTGAACGATTTCAACTTGCCTTGCTCCAACGGTTCCGCATCGCATCGAACAAGACGGCCACGACAATCACAGCCCCCGTCACGATTTGTTTGTTGGCATCTGAGACTCCCAACTGAGCCAGTCCGGTTTGCAGGACGCGAATGATCAGCACGCCAAAGAACGTGCTGACGACGCTCCCTCGACCGCCCATCAAGCTTGTACCTCCGATCACGCAGGCTGCGATCGCGGAAAGTTCCAACCCGATCGCTGCGTTGGGGTCGGCGGTGGAAAGTCGCGACGCCTGGGCTAAACCCGCCATGCCGCACAGCGCTCCGCTAATTGCAAAGACCGCGATGCAGTAAGGCGACGTCCGAATGCCGGACATTCTGACCGCCTCGCGGTTGGTTCCGATCGCGATCAGGTAACGTCCAAAGACGGTTTGCGTCAGCACGAATTGACCGACCACCACCGCAACCACAGCCAACAGAAAGGCGGTCGAGATTTGCAATCCCGGCAGCGGTTCACCAACGATCTCGATGCGTGATCCGACGTAGATGGTCTGCGAATTCGTGATCACCTTCGTCGCGCCGCGAGCCATCTCAAGCATCCCCAGCGTGACAATGAACGAAGGGATGCCGAATCCAATCGAAATCGATCCGTTGATCAGTCCGCACAAGGCTCCCGCGACCAACCCGACTGGAACGGCTGCCAGCAGCGGCCATTCATAGGTGGTCATCAACACGCCGATCACCGCCGAGCAAAGAGCCAGAATCGAACCGACCGAAAGGTCAATGCCACCGATGATCAGCACCAGCGTCATGCCGACCGCAACGAATGTCAGGTCGGGAATCTGGTTGGCAATGGTGAGCAGGGTCTGCACCTGAAAAAAGTTGTTGCTGGCAAAACCAAAGCAAGCCAACATCAGCGCCAGCACGCCGGCCAAACCGGCATACTGCACCATCGATTGTGCAAAAAGGGACGTTTGTTTCATGGTTGATTCTTGATGGAGTGCGGCAGGTTCAGGCGCAGACCAAAGCTTGCGTCGGTGCTTCGGCCGGGGAGGGCACTGTCCAGCTAGGCAATGGCGGCTTGGACGTACCCAGAGAAGGCGGCTTGCATGATTTCATCTTCGGACCACTGGCCACGATCAAAGGTCTGAACAAGACGTCCGGCGGACATGACCGCAATGCGGTCACACGTTTCCAACAGTTCCTCCAGGTCGCTGCTGACGATGACCATCGCTTTGTTCTGATCGCTCAACTGATCCATCAGTCGGTAGATTGCCCGTCGCGCAGCGACATCGATGCCACGAGTGGGTTCATCCAACAGAAGCACATCCGCATCTCTGACCAACCACTTGGACACGGCCACCTTTTGTTGGTTGCCGCCGCTGAGCGCGCCCACGGGTTGCTCGGTGTCGGTACAACGAACGTCTAATGACGCTCGCATCTGACCGGCGACACGATGCTCTTCCCACTTTCGAATCAAGCCCAGACGAGAGAACCGCTTGTGCATCGCCGCCATCGCGGTATTGACGCGAATCGACTGCTGCAACAACAAGCCGTTGGACTTGCGATCCTCGGTCAACAGGGCGATCCCCGCCGCCACGGCGTGGGCCGGGCTCTTGAAGCGTCGAGGCGTCTCATCCGACCCAACAAGCAGTTCACCCGTGTCCGCTTGATCGGCACCGAAGATCAAACGCAACAACTCGGTGCGCCCCGAGCCCACCAACCCGGCAATGCCCAAGCGTTCGCCTTGCCGGACTTGCAGCGACACATCCTTGACGACTTCACCGCGTCCCAACCCTCTAACCCGCAGGGCGACGGGTCGAGCCGTTAGGTCGGTCGACCGATCGCGAGTCGCCGACGCGCGCTCGGATGTGCCCGACATCTGATCCACCATCTGTTCGGTGGACAGGCTGGCCGTTGGATGCGTCCCCTGGTGCTTGCCGTCCCGCAACACCGTCAACCGATCGCACATCCGCGCCACTTCATCCAAGCGGTGGCTGATGTAGATCATTCCGACGCCGGACTCACGTAGCTTGCTAAGCCATTCGAACAATCGCTCGGTCTCACCAGCGCTCAGTGCCGCGGTCGGTTCGTCCAAAATCAACAAGCGGCACTCGCGATCCAACGCCGACGCGATCTCAACCATTTGCTGCCGACCCACCCCCAGTTTCTCGACCCTCACGTCGGTCTTGATATCAGTCAGCCCAAAACGATCCAAGGCGATGCGGGCCCGTTCGCGTATCTGTCGTTGCCGCAAGACTCCCCATCGGTTGGGAAATCGACCCAGACAGATGTTCTCCGCCACCGTCAGGGTGGGAATCAGGTTCAACTCTTGTTGAATGATCTGCACGCCGACCATTTCCGCAGCCCGCTTGTCAGCGGGCGCGTACGGCTTGCCATAGAAGCTCATCGTGCCGGCAGTGGCCGCGGTCAAACCGGAAATGATCTTGCAGAGCGTCGACTTTCCCGCACCGTTGGCCCCGATCAACGCGTGGATCTCGCCGACGCGGACCTCCAGATTCACATCGCTTAGCACCGTCACACGTCCATAGCGTTTTGTAACGCCGTGGGTCATCAGCAAGGGTGACGAGTGATCTCGGTCATCGCCTAGCGGAGTTTCGCGGCGTTGGTGTTCATGCGACATGAAGTCGTACCGGAAGGTCGGTCATCACTGGTCCAGTGTCTCGGCGTTGACCAAATCCACGGGTGTCTCGACGTCTTCTCTTGGTGTGTCGGGGTCCGCAATCAACTTCAAGGCGGTCTCGATACCGAAGACGGCTAACTGACCTCCATACTGATCAGCGGTGGCCAAGACTTTGCCTTCGCGTACTGCCTGCTGGACGGCACTGATGTTGTCAAAGCCAACCACCAACACATCATCCGCTCGCCCCGCCGCTTTGACGGACGCGACGGCGCCCAAGGCCATGCTGTCGTTGGCCGCCAGGATCGCTTTGATCTGCGGGTGTTCGCTCAGTATCGACGAAGCGATCGTGTTGGCCTTTTCCATTTCCCACTCGGCTGACTGACTGTCCGCAATGTCGATCCCAGCTTCTTTCATGGCATCTTGAAATCCGAGCAGCCGTTGCTGCGCATTGAAGGACGTGCGGATACCTTCCAGCACGGCCACCTGATCTGTTTCGGCAAGTTTGCCGGCCAAAAAATCACCAACCTTTCTAGCTCCAGTGCGATTGTTGGGACCAACAAACGGAATTGCCAGTTGCTCTTCTTTCAGAATCGTCTCGTCCAGGCGGTTGTCGATGTTGACGATCACCACGCCCGCTTTCTGGGCGCGTCTTAGCGCAGGGATCAGTGCCTTCGAGTCTGCGGGGGCGATCACGATGGCGTCGGCACCCGCCGCGACCATCTCTTCGACCAGGGCCACCTGTCGGCTCAGGTCACGTTCATCTTTGATTCCGTTCACGACCAACTCGTACTGGTCCGAGTTCTCCTGCTGATGTTGCTGAGCTCCGGCAGCCATGGTGCTGAAGAACTCGTTGGCCAGTGACTTCATGACCAACGCGACCTTGGGTCGATCATTTTCCGGGCTAGTTTGATTCGCGGCGGGCTTGGGACCGCATCCAAGCGATAACGGCAACAACAATGCAAGCAGCATGAATCGCTTGCATCGGATCAACGAACGAACAGACATGATTGGGGGTACCACGAGAAGAAAATGAAAGGTTGGGCGTAACGGATTCCAAGAACGTTTAGGTCTGAGACGACAAGAACCGATCGATCTCTTCGCGATGGGGCAAGCTCGGTTGGGCGCCCGCTTTGGAAGCAGCTAGTGCACCGGCCGCCGAGGCGAAGGGAATCGAGCCTTCGAGGTCACAAGACTCGGCCCAACGCACCGCCAGGGCTCCCGCGAACGCGTCGCCTGCGGCCGTTGTATCCCGGACGGTGACGGGCAGGGAAGGAACGTGCGTCGATTTCTCTCCGGTGCAAAGCAACGTCCCATTCTCACCCATCGTAACCGCGACCGCACGAGCACCTCGCTGAAGGATGATCTTGGCAGCCGATTCGGCTTGGTCAATCGATTCGACCGGTTGGCCGGACAGCGTCGCAGCTTCGGTCTCGTTGGGGCAGACCAGATCCACCGACAGCAACTCGTTCGGGCACGACGAGGGAGCCGGCGCGGGGTCGACGATCACTCGAACGCCGGCCGCCCGCGCGATCCCAATGGCTTGCACCGCTGTTTCCACCGGAGTTTCCAATTGGGTCAACATGACGTCATAGTCGCCAATCATGTCACCGATGCTTCGAACGTCGTTGGCCGATACTTGGGCGTTGGCGCCCGGCACGACGATGATCGAGTTCTCGCCTCGTTGATCGACCGCCACGACTGCCAGACCGCTGGCCGACTGCGGAGTCGCCAAGATGTGCTCGCATTGGATCAACTCCTGTTCAAGGTTGCGTCGCAATCGTTCGGCGAACGAATCGCCGCCAATGCGTCCGATCATGGCGGTTCGCCCACCAGCACGGGCCGCCGCGACCGCCTGGTTGGCCCCTTTGCCACCGCAAACCTCGGTAGAGGATTCTGCCAACACGGTCTCGCCAGGCCGAGGCAAGCTGCGGCACTGGACGACCAAATCCATATTGATCGATCCAAGGACCAACACGCGCGGCGGATCAGCGTTAGGCGATGGGGACATGTTCAATGGGCGGCTTGGGAGTTCAACACTTGGAGTCAGCTACAAGCGTCAATCGATTGACGCAGGGTCAATGACGTATCAATCAGATGCTCCGATTGATCCGGACGACTCTTGGTTTCCAAGTGAGTCATCAGTATCTCTGCCGCCGTCGTCCCCAATGCCCGGACGTCTTGCGAAACCGTGGTGAGCGGCACGGCCATGAAGTCACCGAACGGATGATCATCAAACGCAACCAGCGACAGGCGATCGGGTATGGACCATCCCAGTTCTCTGGCGGCACGCAGTCCGCCCAGTGCGTTCGGGGTGCTGATCGCGAACAACGCGGTGATGTCAGAACGTGTGGACAGTAGTTCCTTGGCCGCTTCGTAGCCTGACTTTTCCGTGAAGTTCTCACCAGCAATCAGCTCCGGTTCCAGAGCATGACCATGGTCGGCCAATACGCTGCGGAGTCCAGCCAATCGTTCCTCATTGGGCAGCGTCCCCGGTATCCCCTGCAGGACGCCGATGGTGCGATGTCCCTTGGCCATCAAGAGCTTGGCGGACGCTTCCGCTCCGCTGCGATGTCGCGAAGTCACGGTGACCAGATCGTGGCCCGGAAACACTCGATCCACCAAGACCAAGGGAATACCCGAACTCTGGATCGCCAGCAGGTGCTCGGGCTCCAGGCCGACCGGGCAAACGATCAACCCTTCGACCTGGCGGTCGGCCAGTTGCTGGGCGAGACGCTTTTCGATCGCGGTGTCATCGCGACTGTCGGCCAACAACACCGAGTAACCGGAGGCCTCGACTAACAGTGTGATCTCTCGGGCGATCGCCGCGAAGAATGGATTGGCCACATCAGGGACGACGACCCCGATCAACCCGCTTCGCCGCAGCCGCAACGATCGAGCAAGATAACTGGGGCGATAACCCAACGAATCCGCAACGGTTTGGATATTGGCGGCGGTGCGATCGCTGATCCGGTAAGCTTTCGCCTTACCCGCAAGCGCTCGCGAGGCGGTGGAAACGCTGACACCGGCTGCCTCGGCAAC
>JBCCUO010000130.1:0-7891 GCA_039196805.1 Planctomycetota bacterium
CGTGCCCGATTCAACGAAGACATCCAGTTCTTCGGCGTCCGCCATCGCGTTGACCAAGGCCTTGGGTGGCCCCATGCTTACTAAACCCATGATCCGCTCTGGCTCGATGTCACTGCGTTAAAGAGAATGCCGCTGCTAATCCAAGGCGGCTAAGTCGGATTCAACAAAATCCCCTTGGACGGCGTCAACACGAACTGGAATCTGTGGACCTTACACTCGTTCGCGTCTCACCGGCCCCAATTCGCCTGCCGTGCACAACGACCGCAGCCCCGCACCGAATACCGATCGCCCCAATCACTCGTTTTGGACGCTACCCCAAGCCACCATGCCATCGATCTTTACCAAAATCATTCAGCGTGAGATTCCGGCGGACATTCTTCATGAGGATGATGTCTGCCTGGCGTTTCGTGACATCGCTCCCAAGGCGCCGACGCATTTCCTGGTCATTCCCAAAAAGGAAATCGAGTCGCTGGCGGACCTTGGTGACGCGGATCAGGCGATCGTGGGGCGCTGCATCGTTGTGGCGTCGATGGTTGCACGCAGCGAAGGACTTGATGGTGGTTATCGCCTGGTCTGCAACTGTGGTGACGACGGCGGCCAAGAAGTCCCCCATCTGCACTTCCACGTCATGGGTGGACGGAAATTGATCTGGCCACCTGGCTAGCGCGTCTGCGCAGCTGACTCCAACACATTTTGGACGATCCCCAGCACCGCGCTGAGCACCTCGTCGGCACTCATGCCATCGGTGCTGACCACCTTGGCGTCGGCGGCGGGTCGCAGGCGTCCGACGGGGCGCAATCGGTCCTCGAGGTCTCGTTGATTCTGCGCGGTCAATACGTCTTCGTACGCAACCGGCTTGCCTTGATCAAGCAGTTGTCGACAGCGGCGACGGGCTCGTTCTTCCGGCGATGCGGTCAAGAAAATCTTGCACTCGGCATCCGGAAAGACCTCGGCGCCTTGGTCACGGCCCTCGGTAACGATGTCACGTCCCTTCGCGATGACGCGTTGATGAGCGCTCAACTGCCCGCGAATCTCGGGTGGATCAGCGACGTGCCGAATGTGCTGAGTGACCTCAGGTAATCGAATCGACTCGCTAACGTCCTCGCCATCGAGATAGATCCGACAGTCTTCCCAGCGAAGCTTCACTCCACGAGCGTAATCGAGCAGTTGATCGTGGTCGGTCCAGTCGATTCCCTGACGCATGGCGCCCAACGTGACCGCGCGGTACATCGCACCGGTGTCCAAGAATTCAAAGTCCAGTCGCTCGGCGACCTGGCGGGCGATGCTGCTTTTCCCGGCCCCGGCGGGACCATCTATCGTCACGATCACTCGGTTTTCCCGCTGCTGGGGAGGCGGCTGTTTACGAACCGCCGCAATCGAACAAGGGCCTGATTGATCTCTCCTGACTCGGGCGGGGGCAAGTCAGACGTCTGCGAAGTCGAGCCGGCTGGTTGGGCTGACGAACTATCTTGGGCCGAGGTTAGGCCAAAACGCAATCGGTAAAACGCCTGGGTCAGGACATTGAGTGGTCCTGAGAATTCAGCCGAGGTGGATTGCGGCAGTTGTGCGGCCGCATGGCCGGCCAGTTCGTGCGGTGTCTGGGTCGGCTTGCGATCGATGCCAAGCTGAGCGAGCAAACTGAGCACCTCGGCATAAAACGGGATCTTGGGCTGCAACTGCGCGTCGGCAAAGTCATCCGTTCGGCGACGTCTGATCCATGCGGGCAGCTTGATTTGAAGGACCACGGCCAGCCCAAGCATTCCCGCGATTGCCGCCGCTGCGGCTGGGATTGAGAACCGCTCATCAGCCGCTAACTCTCCTCCACCAATCTCGCCCGTCGCCAGCTTGGTCACGAAGCTCTCCAGCCTGGCAATGAATCGTCCGTAGGAATCGCTAATCGGATTGATCGTTCCCTCGCCGGCCAGCCCGGCACGCTGTCGACTGCGGTCCATCTCGACCACGTAGTCATCCCACAAGTTCTGGGCGTAATCGAAGACTTGTCCGACGTTTGCGTCACTATCGGGGATGCCTCCCGGCGTGGGATCCAGTCGCAACCAGTACTGTTCGGTCACCGGTTGACCGTAGACCGAGACCGCTTCGGGTAGGTCTTCGCGATCGATCAGGGCCTCGACCCAAGCATGTGCATGCGACTGCCTGGCAATGAACTGATGCGCTAGTTTGCTGTACTCCATCGTCCGGTAACCAACGACCATGCGAGCAGGGATCCCTTGGCTACGCAGCATCATGACCAAGGCGGACGCGAAAAACTGGCAGTGGCCACGGCGATCGTAGGCCAGAAACTGCTCGATCGGATCCATCCCGCTGATCGGTTCCGCATCTAGATTCAATGTGTATTGAAAGTTACCGGCTCGCGCCAGGTGATTCTCAAACCGCTTGGCAATCTTGAAAGCCGTTCGCTCACCTTCAATTCGACTGACCAGGGAGTCCGACAACGTCTGTGTGGTGGGGAATCGATCGGGATCGTATTGCAGCAAGACGTCGTTGTAGCGTTCTAACTCCAATTGAGCCTTGGTAAGCCGGTAGTCCAAGTTGGCGGCAGGGCCGATGTTGGCATCATCAAAACCGGATCGATCGCCCACATCTTCAGCACGCAATCCCTTGCGGGCCATCGTCTTGTTCAACTGGTCCACCATCGTCCAGCGACACGTCAGATCGGATTGGCTACCACGACGAAACGCATGCGTGCCGAATCGGTAAGACATTCGCGGGAACGACCACACACCGGGATCACGATCACGCCGCGCTAACGTCCAGCGATCCTGTGAATGGGCGATCGCTTTCGCTGACGCGTCAATGCGGTAGTAGGGGGCGATCGCAAACAGGCTGCTGCTCCTCATCGATTCGCAGGTGACCTTTGCCGAAGCCCTTGCAAAGAAGTTCGAGTCGCTCTTGCGGCTGGGAACGAACTCATCGGGCAACACGGACTGGTCGTACGTCGAACTCAGCGCTTTCACGCCCCATCCGGCAGACTGTTTCGCATTGTCGTCCTTGCTCCCCATGTAGTACCGCTCCAACGTTCGTCCTCGCAGGTACAGACCGCCCTGGACTTCCAACGGCAATCGCGTGCTTTCGTCGGTCAGTTCGACGCGCAATGCAATCTGATTGCTTAGCATCATCTGACCGATCTGACCCAGAACCACGTTTTCCGAGAAGCCGACCAAAGCCGGTCCGCTGCCGGTCGCACGCACAGCGTCGGAGGTTCGCGGCAACGCATAGAAGAACATCAGCCCGACAAGCGTGACGGCCGGCGCGATCGCTAGCAAAGCGATACGGGGAACCCTGCGGGCGACTACGGCGACGCTGTGAGCGGCATCCTGGGCGTCGGATTCAATCGTCCCCATGGCCGCCGGTCGAATGGATGCTTCAATGGACGACTTGGAGGCGGAGTCGGACTCGCGGTGGCGGTTAAACCAGGAAAGCACACTTTGGCGAAGCCGCTCATCCATGGGGAGCTGATCGGCAATCGCATCGGAGTCGACCGACATGCTCTCGAACGAGTCATCCAAGTCATCAGGGATGTCGAAATGGCGACGAATGTCATTCACGTTGGCCGTCAACAGATCACTGGACGCTAATGAAGACATCAGGCCCAAGGCCCAGGCTCCGGTGATGGCAACCGGCAACAAAGCCAGGCCGTAGAAAATGGCATTGTTGAAGACAGCGGCCACGATCAGCTGCAACAAACAGAACACACCCAGCTGCTCGTAGATCCGCACCGTCTTAACCTGCAGCATCAAGATCGCCTGGACAAACACCAGCAGCTGCGCGACGGCGGTGATTTGACGACTTCCGGCGTCGTTCAGATCGATGAAGTCACTGACGCAGTAGATTGCGGCCAGACCCATCGCGGCGTACGCGGCAACGGGCGGCAACGCAAATAACTTGAGCCAATCGACGCACACAAACCCAAGAACGGAAAAGAAGACCGCCATCACAGACAATGATTCTGTGTTCGTGCCCGCACCCAAAGCAACGCCCCCCAAGCACGACAGGGAAGCGAAGTAGATGTTCAGCCTGGCGATCAGCGAGGCGCGTAGCGGCGCGTCGTCATCCAACGGTGACTCCGCTGATCCTGGGGCGTCGAGCAAACTTGACGAGAACGCTTCGGTGGCCATGGTCACAGTGTAGCCGATGCGGAACCGCCCAAGCTGGACCGGATCGACTCCGTCTCGCGGCGGAAGATCCGACTGGCCTCGGGGCTATCGATTGCAATCCAACGAAGCGTCGATCGGCGAACCCAGGGTTCCAGCTTGGCTGCCAACTCCGGATCGCCTCCCGTCGCGTCGCCGCGTGATCGAGTGCTCACGACGATCAAGTCTTGCGCATGCCCCACCAGACTGCTTGCTTGATCGATTGCTTCCGACACGACCGGGTTGGCGCAAGGCGTCATCCGAGCGAGCGCCGAGAGCATGTCGCGACGCGTCTGACCCGATCCGCCCGAAGCAAACGCCTGGGCCCTCTTCGTTGCCAGAGCTAAGACGATGTGATTCCCCGCGGACGCACTTAACTCGATTGACAGCGTCGCCGCCAACCGAATCACCCACTCGACCGGCAAATCGTCAAAGGACTTCGTTGCACGGTGGGAAGCCAAAGCGTGCGAAGGGTCGACGTGAGCGTCCACCAACAGACAGGCATCGAATCGCCTCTGCTGTTCGAATTGGCGAACAGCGGGCGCGCCTAATCGAGCGGTCGTCCGCCAGTGAATCTGTCTCAAGCTGTCCCCGGTCTGCCATTCGCGCAGCCCAAAGAACTCGCCATTGTTGGCACCTTGGCGGCGAGCTGCGACGGTCGCCCCGCCCACTCGACTTAACAGGTGCCGTCTCCAGTTCCGTTTCAAACTCACTCGCTGGGGGTAGATGTCTAGATGAACCCAGTCGTCGTGATTGCGCTGACACTGCAGCAACGAGAACGGAAACGATGTCGAAACTTTGGACGGGCCAAAACGATAGCGTCCACGACCGCTGATCAAGCAATCCACCCAAGTCGATCGCGTCTGACGCGGTGGCAACACGGCCAAGGAGGTATTGGTGGCCGTCGGTTTGACTCGCGGGAGCGGCTGCTCGTCTTCATCGATCGGCACGATCGAATCATCGATGCGAAGCAACCATCCGGGCAACAGCCGATGTCGGTTGGTCAAACGATAACGGACCCGAAAACGAGTGCCGGCAAATGCCGAAATCGGCAGACGGCGCTTCACGGATACCGATTCGATTGACCGCAGTGCCCATCGCCACTGAACCAGCAACGCACCGACCATCAGCCCCGCTAACACGAGCAACAAATTGATACCCCGGAGCGAACCCCCAATGATCGCGAAGGTGCCAACGAAGAGCACATGGAATCCAAGTCGCGTGAATCGCGTTCGCATCGGCTACCAACGATTGAGACGGGTGGCGATCATTGGAATCAAACCGGCACCTGCACTTGATCCACCAAGTCAGCCATTTGCTGTTCGATCTCGGCCCGGTTGGCGCCCTGGAAGGCGCCGTGAGGCAGCACGCGGTGGGAAAGCGCCGGCACGGCCAACTGCTTGACGTCGTCTGGAGTGACGTAGTCGCGTTGCTCGCTGATCGCCCGGGCCTGACAGCCCCGGTAAAAACTGAGCGCGCCACGGGTGCTGACGCCCACCTGAAAGCCGTCGTGGGATCGAGTCGCCGCCACGATGCTGAGCAGGTAGTCCACCAAGGTCGACTCAAACGTGACGTCTCGGACCGCCGCCTGGGCCGACACGATCGCTTCGACCGAAACAACGGCTTGCAACTGATCGACCGGTTCACCGGAACGGTGTGTCGAAAGCACTTGTCGTTCCACTTCCGAAGCCGGGTATCCAACCGATGTGCGTAGCAGGAAGCGATCCATCTGGCTTTCCGGCAAAGCATACGTACCTTCAAACTCAAAGGGATTCTGCGTGGCGACCACCATGAAGGGCTGGGGCAACGCGTGCGTTTTGCCGTCGATCGAAACTTGGTTTTCGCTCATCGCCTCCAGCAGCGCCGACTGGGTCCGCGGAGGCGCTCGATTGATCTCGTCCGCCACAATCACGTTGGAGAAGATCGGCCCGGGACTGAACTCGAAGTCTCGGCTGTCCGCCCGATAGATCATGCTTCCGGTGATGTCGGATGGCAGCAGGTCGGGTGTGAATTGCAGTCTGGCAAACTGACCCTTCAGGCTCAGTGCCAAGGCTTTTGCCGCCAGCGTCTTGCCAACGCCCGGCACGTCTTCCAGCAAGACGTGTTCGCCGGCCAACATCGCTACCACCAGCAGCTGAACCAGCTCGGGTTTCCCCAAGACGACCGATTCAATCTGAGATCGCAATAAACGAGAAGTATCGAACGCGTCCTGCGGCATGGGGGCCCCAATTCTGGAATCAATGAAGTGCTGCTTGTTTCCGTCCACGGAACGCCCCTAGATTAGCCGCTGGGCCAGTTAGGCACCACTCGGCGTCGAGCGTCTCGTCAGTGTCGACAAACAGCCCTATCCTGATCGAAAGACTTCACTGGCCACTGATGCGGCCACGAACCAAACCCCACTTTTCTCCAAGGCCGGCAGGAGCCCTCCATGTCCGAGACGCCCAGCAACACGCCAGAGAATGCCTACGAAACGCCGCCATCGTTGGCTGGTTCACGTCGAACCGCCAATCGCCCCCGACGTGCCTTGATCGGGCTGGGGATTGGCGCAGCCGTGATCGGCGTCATCCAGTGGTTCGCCGGCGACACCGACTTTCAGTTTGCCTTCATGGGCTGCTTCGTCGTCGGTCTGTTCACGAGCGTTTACGTGCTTTGGCAATTGCAATGGTTGAGTGCTTCCCAAGGCAAGGGATGGCTGGTGCCATCGGTAACGGTCGCCGCGATCGCATTATTTGCCGTCGCGTTCGAGTTTCGAGGGTTCAACGGAGAGATGGTGCCCCAGTTTCACTGGCGATTTGGCGAACCAAAGCCCGAGCTGGTGACAACCGTTACGCCGGAGGAGACGGCCGAGTTGGACGCGGACTCGGAAGAGGGACAGCAAGACCCGTCCGGCGAAGAACAGGCGGAAACGCTTGTAACGCAGACGCTTTCCGACTGGCCGCAGTTCTTGGGGCGTCATCGAAATGGCATCATTGACCAGCGCAGGTTCGCTATCCCCACATCAGTGTCAGACGTGGAAATCGTTTGGGATCATGGCATCGGCGATGGCTGGAGTTCATTCGCGGTTCAGGAACCTTATGCGATCACGCTGGAACAACGAGACGAAGCCGAGTGTGTGACTGCCTATCGCATCAAAGATGGAACGATGGCGTGGATCCGGCAACACGAGGCGTCCCACTTTCAAGCGATGGGAGGTGGAGGGCCACGAACGACACCCCTGATCGATGGCGACCGAGTCTACGCGCAAGGCTCGACTGGCGTCGTTTGGTGCTTGGACTTGGGCAGCGGTGACGTCATTTGGTCAGTCGACCTGCTGGAGAAAGCGGGCTGGAGCCAGAGTGAATCAGAAGTCGCGATTGCATGGGGACGGTCCGGTTCGCCGTTGCTGGTGGACGACATGTGCGTTGTTCCGTTTGGCGGCCCCGAATCGGCCGCCAAAACGGGGCGGAGCTTGATCGCCTTGAACGCCGATTCAGGTGAAGTTCTTTGGACCGCGGGCGAAGACCAGATCAGTTACGCGTCACCTCAACTCCTGACGTTTGACGGCAGTCGCCAGATCGTGATCGTCAACGAGAGTACGATCACCGGTCATGCGCTGACCGACGGCGCGGTCCAGTGGTCGATCCAGTGGCCTGGTAGTTCCAATGGTCAGGCCAACTGCGCGGCGGTCGTTCCCGCCGGACCCAACCGATTCGTTGTTGGTAAGGGCTACGGTGGCGGCAGCGCGCTGATCACCGTCGAGC
>JBCCUO010000131.1:0-7879 GCA_039196805.1 Planctomycetota bacterium
CCACAATCGACTTGCAAGCAGTCCAAGCCGCCATGCGTGACCTGGGAGACCGACGGAGGGGGATGCATCAAGCGGACTACTGAATTTTGGTCGTGGCAAATTGCTGAAGGGGAGGCAAGGTAACACCTCGTCGACCCGCTTCGAAGCGTATCGCTCGTTCAAAGTACAAGATAGGGAACACGGGGCTGCGGCGTGCCGCGTATCGTTCGATCGCCAGGACCAACCGAAGATCGAGCTTGCCGTCGCGAACGCGATCGTTGACGAAACGAACGAAGGCCTTTTGCTGTTCGGTCGTGGCCTTCAGCTTATTGATCAGCCGCTCCTCCAGCGTGGCCTGGAAATCCGGTTGCGCCGACAGTTTTCGGGGCACGGTGATCTGAGCGTTGCCATTGGCCACGCCGCCGACAACGAACAATACGAAAAGTGCGACGATCCATTTATGATGCATGGCATTCACCTGGGGAACATTCGATCCACGGACGCAGTCATTTGGGTCGATACCAATCGCGGCTGGCCAATCGCAAGAGGAGGTTAGATCGGCATGCGAGTATTTGTGACCGGAGGAACCGGACTGCTGGGCAATACGATCCTTCGCCAACTGGATGGTGCGGACGTGAAACTGACCGCGTTGGTCCGCCAACCACCCGATCCAGGTGTCTTTGACGGGATCGACGTCCAACAGTTGACCGGCGATCTGTCGGATGAGGAAACGATTGACCGTGCGGTCGCTGACTGCGACGTGGTGATTCATTCGGCTGGCTTGATTCACCTCGGCTGGAGGCAGTTGGAATCCTCGATGCGGATCAATCGCGATGGAACAGCGATCGTCGCCGATGCGGCGTTGCGACACGATCGCCGATTCATCCACGTTGGCAGCGTCAACACCATGGCCATTGGCGCGGCCGATCAACCGTCCGACGAATCGACGCCCCACGAGGACTTGGCCGGCCAGATTCCTTGCAGTTATGTCGTCAGCAAGAAGGCGGGGGTCACCGCGGTCATGGACCGTGTCAAACAAGGTCTTCGCGCCACACTGGTCCATCCCGGTTTCATGTTGGGGCCGTGGGACTGGAAACCCAGCAGCGGTCGAATGGTCTATGAAGTGGCTCGCCGGTGGCAACCGATCGCTCCCAGCGGCGGATGCTGCGTTTGCGACTCGCGTGACGTGGCATCCAGCACGATTGCGGCGATCGACAAGGGGATGGTGGGCCGCGAGTACATCTTGGGTGGCGAGAACTGGACGTACCTGAAGCTGTGGACCGAGATCGCGAAGCGATTCAATAGACGGCCTCCGTTGATGAAGGCCGGACCGATGCAGCGAGTGATCGGTGGCACCGTTGGCGACGTATGGACACGGCTTTCAGGTACCGAAGGAGACGTCAATAGTGCCGGCGTGCGGATGAGCAGTCTGTTTCACTTCCACTCCAGCGCGCGAGCGTGCAGTGAACTCGGGCACCAATGCCGCCCGGCTGCCACCATCCTGGATGATGCCAGCGATTGGATTCGTCAGCGGTTCCTCAGCCGCTGAGGATTCCGAGAATCGCGTTTGCAGCCGACTGAACGGCCCTCTTTTAGGGGGTGCCTGCAATGATTTTCAGGGATTTTCCAAGAGCGTCGCCGTTGGGAATCGTATGAAAAGACGGGGATTGCGAGGGTTTTGCTGGCCCAAGGCGGAGACAGGTCCGAATCGTCGCAATTGACAACTTTGGGGTGGCGCGAACACGCTGTCTGCCCGTCTTGGCGATCGGTCAAGACGCGACCGGCGTGGAACTGTCCTCGCCCGGTCCTTTACTCGGTGCGGGACACTGCATGAGTCGAGCCAAGCTCGAAACGATCCGCAACGCCAAGTCGACCGTTCTGCCCAGTCTGTTGCTGTGCGATTTCGGTGATCTGAAGGGGGAAGTGGCCAAGCTTCATCAGGCTGGCACCGAAGTGTTGCATCTGGATGTAATGGATGGGCATTTCGTCCCGAACATGACGTACGCGATGCCGATCGTCGAAGGATTGCGTCGTCACACCGAGATGCCGCTGGATGTTCACTTGATGATCAGTGATCCGGTCAAATACGCTCAGCCGATGGCCGATGCGGGCGCGGACCTGATCACCTTCCATGCCGAAGCGGTCAACGACGTCAGCGAAGCGGCTGGCAAGATTGCGGACTTGGACGTCGGTGTGGGAGTTGCCCTGAATCCCGGGACATCGCTGAGCAAGATCGAACCCTGTCTGGACCAAGTCGACTTGGTGTTGGTCATGAGCGTCGATGCCGGATTCGGTGGCCAGTCGTTCAACCCGGTCGCGCTGGAAAAGCTGAGAGAACTGCGGCATCGCGATCCGTCCTTGCTTTTGGAGATCGATGGAGGCATCAACGCGCGGACGATCGGCGAAGCTCGTCAGGCGGGCTGCGACCTCTTCGTAGTGGGATCCGCTATCTTCCGCGCCGACGACTATTCGGTCGCGATTCGCGAGCTGGATCATCTGGTCGACGAAGCCACGATCACGGCGGAGGACGACGCATGATGCTGGTTCGCTCCCCCGCTCGCCCCCGTGTTCTGTTGGTAAGACCGGGCGCTACCGAATTTGATGATCAGGGTCGTATCAAGGGCTCGCTGGACATGCCGCTGAGCGATCACGGCAAACAACAAGTTTCCGCATTGGCCGAAGAACTGGCCAGCATTCGTCTCAAGACCATCTATTCGGCACCCGCTGAGTCTGCTGTCTACACCGCCGAGCGTCTTGCCAAGCCTCGTGACCTGAAGGTCAAGGTAGTCGATGGACTTCGCAATGTTGACCACGGTTTGTGGCACGGCAAGCTGATCGAAGAAGTCAAACGCAATCAGCCTAAGGTCTATCGGTGCGGAATCGACAGCCCTGATGAAGTTTGCCCGCCGAACGGCGAATCGATTCGCGATGCTCGGGCACGGGTGCTGAAGTCGCTACGCAAGTTGGTTCGCAAAGGTCGTGATGAAGTGATCGCCTTGGTCATCCCCGACCCAATGGCCACGGTCGTGCAAAGCGTGCTTAGCGGCGACGAGTTGTGTGATCTCTGGAAGTCTGAAACCGACCACGGCGACTGGCAGCTGATCGAGCCGAATTTCAGCTAATCGCAATCTCAGCATGAAGCGCAAGTTTTGAAGTTGCGCTTTCTGGTTTTTCGGACATGCCTCGCACTGAGAATTGCAAGAAACCCGAGGCTATCCGCTTTTACTCTCCCTCCGGGCGAGTCGGCCTCTAAGGGCGCCTCTTAGGGCCGGAGAGGGTCTTTCCCGAGCCGTCCCTGGCCGAGGGCACCGACGCGCAGCGTTGGTCTGCGTCCCACCCTCCCGCAAGCGGGAGGGTGACTTAATAAGCGCGACTTCAGAACTGGCGCTTCGGGCTGAGATGGACCTACTGAACGGCGAACCGATGCACGGTTGTTTCTTTCAGCGTTTGTCCGGGTCGCAAAAGCGTTGTTGGAAACGACGGGCGATTGGGAGCATTGGGGTAGTGCTGCGTTTCGACACAGAACGCGTCGTGGCTGCCCGCTCCGGCGGATCGCTCGTTGCCTGGAAGATGATTGGCGGTGTAGAGCTGCATGCCCGGCTGCGTCGTCAGCACTTCCATTGCGCGGCCGGAGTCGGGGTCAAACACTCGCGCTGCCGGCCGGAGCGTTCCCGGCTCACCTCGCACGACGAAGCAGTGATCGTAGCCCTTGGTGGCTGGCAACTGGTCCACACGATCGCCAAGCGGGGTCGGCCCGCGGAAGTCCAGCACGGTTCCTGCGACCGAATTCAACTTGCCGGTCGGAATCAAAGCGTCGTCGACGTCAAGTGACTGGTCCGCTTCGATCTGCATCACCTGCTTCATCGCCGATCCACTGCCCGCGCCAGCCAGATTCCAGTAGCTGTGGTTGCACAGATTGACGTGCGTCGGCTGATCCGTGGTCGCCGTGAACTCAATCGTCATCTCGCTGTCCTGATTCCAGCCGTAGGTCACGCTGGCATGAACCGTACCGGGATAGCCTTCTTGGCCGTCGGGGCTGGTCAAACGAAACGTGACCGTCGTCGCGTCATCGGTGACACTGGTTTCCGCGGTCCAAAACTGATGGGTGAAGTTGGTTTCGCCGCCGTGGATGTGGTGTTCGCCAAGGTTGACCGTCACCTGATAGTGTGTGCCATCGATCTCGAACTGCCCTTTCTCGATCCGGTTGCAGAATCGGCCGACCGTGCTGCCGAAATACGGGTGCTTGCCCAAGTAGTCCTCCAGCGTATCAAACGCCAAGTTCACGTTTGCCAGTTTTCCGTCGCGGTCAGGCACGTTGACGTCCAGCAGCGTCGCTCCGTAATTCATCACGCTGAAATGATGCCCGGCGGCATTGGTCAACGTGTACTTGGTCACTTGCTGACCGTCGGGCGTTTTTCCAAAAGAACTGGTTTGAAGACTCATCGAAGGATCGTTGGCGAAGACGTTGGAAGGGACTCCCAGCAGACCTGCGGTCGCGATTGCCAGGAGGACGAGGCGGCTTATCATGACGTTCAATGTCCCGTTCGTGTAGCGTGTCTGGCACCATCGTACCAATCGCAAGATTCAACATCGCTGGCCAGGCTGGCAACGGACCTCTTTTGAATTTGCCACCCGCATGCCCCTGACGACGAACCTATCAAAGCTCCAGACGGCCCCGCTGGCGATCGGCAACGTCTCGATCGGATTCCCCGTCGTGCAGGCCGCCCTTTCCGGCTACAGCGATTTGCCAATGCGGGTGATCGCTCGTCGTCATGGTGCCGGCTACAGCGTCTGTGAGGTGATGCTGGATCAGTTCTTGCTGGCCTTGAACCAGAAAAAGAAAACCAAGCATTTTCTGGACATTCATCCGGACGAGCACCCCGTGGGCGGTCAGTTGATGGGTGCTGAGCCGGAACAGTTTTCGGCCGGCGCGATGAAGTTGGTCGAAGCCGGATTCGACATCATCGACGTCAACTTTGGTTGTCCGGTCAAAAAAGTCCTCGGCCGCTGTCGTGGAGGCTTTCACCTCTCGCAACCCGAGGTCGCGATCGAGATTCTGCGTCGCACTCGCGATGTCGTCCCCGATCACATCCCGGTCACGGTCAAGATGCGACGCGGCATGGACGATTCCGATCAGGCCCGCCAACAGTTTTTTGAAATCCTGGACGGTGCGATTGAGGTTGGACTGGCGGCTGCAACGGTCCATGGACGGACGGTTCAGCAACGATACGTCGGCCCAAGCCGCTGGGAGTTTTTGACTGAAGTGAAAGCGCACGTCGGAGATCGTTTGAAGATCCTGGGCAGTGGAGACCTATTCTCCGCCCATGATTGTTTGCGGATGCTCAGTGAGACCGGAATCGATGGGGTTACCGTGGCTCGTGGAGCGATCGGCAATCCCTGGATCTTCTATCAGGCACGCGAATTGGCTGCCGAGCATGACCTTCCGCCACCACCCACGATCGCGATGCAGGCCGACGTAATGCGTGAGCACTTTGATCTGGCCGAACAAACGTATCCGCCCGAGCGTGCTCCATTGATGATGCGCAAGTTTTGCATCAAGTACTCGCAGAGTCATCCCGAGCACCACGAAGTCCGGCAAGCCTTCGTCCGACTCCGCAACCGGGACGAATTCGAAGCCGTTTTGGATCAGCACTACGCCCAGGACGGCCCCGGTCGTTTCATCCCCGCTGAGACCCACGGGTCGCAGGAAGAGTAGGGAATGGCGACGATCGAGCGGCTGGGCCTCAGTGAGTTCAAAAGACGAGTGGTTGCTGGTTCGTTCCCCCACTTCGTCGATCTGCACGATGCTCTACAAGAAATGCAGTTCGTGCAGGCGGATCCGATTCGGTCACCTGCCAGGGCTCAAGATTTGACGCTTCGGCAGCGCGTGGCCGGATATGTTGCGGGAGACTTGGAGAAGCAGTTTCAAGATCTGAATGCGGAAGAGGGTTACCTCTTTGCCTATGGCTTCATGACGCCGGAGGTCTGGCGAGGCCTTCGTTGGCGACCACGCGGCAAGCTGAAGAAGTTGGAACGCGCGGTGCTTAGCGCGGTGGCGGAACTCGGCGACGTTCATTCAGGCGGATTGGACGAACGATTCGGCCGGAAGTCGGTCGAGAACTATTGGGGTGGCAAGTCCAAGGAAACTAAGCAGGTTTTGGAAAACCTTCACCATCACGGATACCTGCGAGTCAGTCGCCGCGAAAAGGGCATTCGTGTCTATCAGGTGCCTGAGGAGTCTGGCGAACAAGCAGCGGACCCACTTCAGCGATTTTGCGTTCTCGTCTCGGCAACCGCCCGGGTATTTGGTCCGACGACGAAGCGTTTCTTGCTATCGGAGCTGCGGACCCATAATCACCTTCTACCCTCTCGGGCGGATCGGCTGACGGCGATCGACTCCATGGTCGAAGCCGGTGAGTTGGCCGAGGTTGAAGTGGCAGGTGTCACTTGTCTTTGGCGACGTGAGCAATGGTTGTCCGACGACGTCCATGCACGCGTCCGGATCTTGGCTCCCTTTGATCCATTGGTCCGCGATCGAGATCGGTTTGCCCAGCTTTGGGATTGGACCTATCGCTTCGAGGCCTACGTGCCGGCGGCGAAACGCGAGCGAGGTTACTACGCGATGCCGGTTCTCTGGCGAGACAACGTGATCGGTTGGGCCAACGCGAACGTGATGGATGGTCGCTTGCAAGTAGAGTTTGGATACGTCTTGAAGCGACCTCGTGCGAAGCTGTTTCGCTTGCAAGCTGAGGCAGAGGTCGAAGCGATGACGACGTTCCTAGGCCTAGAAAACGGTGCCTGGGAACTCGCGCTATGACGACGGTCGACCGACCTCACGATGGTCCCGAACCGCATCCGCAGCATGGTAAATTCGCAGCGGAAGCCGCGTAGGCTTTCGACGGCGCGACGATGATCGTGACGCCACGTGCTAAAGAGAACTCGAGCGTCGGCGACGACTGGTGGCCAGCACACCCATCACGCAGGCAATGCCCAGTGCCGATGCCGGTTCGGGAACCGTGTTGACCAGGATCGAGACCTGACCCAACGCCTCGCCGGCATTCGCGACGCTCAGTGCAAAGGTGTACTCACCTGCCGCTGCGGGGTCGAACGCCGTGAATGTGGGAGCGTCAATCACAGGTAGCGCGTTAGCGGCCAGGAAGGGGAAACCCAAATTTTGTGAACCCTCAACTCGCGGATCACCGCTACCGGCCAAGGCGGCAGTGAGGTTGATCACACCAAGATCGGACTCCGGAGTGTCCGCTGCCGGATCCAAGTCGTAGAGAAGGTCGACCTGATAATTGGCCAGTGGTCCCGAGCTGACCTCTGCGAAAAAGCCGAAGTTCCAACGTGCCAAGGAAGGAGCACCCGGAAAGCCACCGGCAGCAGCCTGGAACGTGCCCGCCCCGTTGTTTGATACCGCTGGCTCGAAAAACCTGGGCGTTGCGGTCAGGCCCAGCGTGAACGTTGGACCGCCGTTGGGGACCGTGAATTCCGTGATGGCGACAGCGTCGTTTGGAATACCGGTGCCTCCAAACGTCGCTTGCGGGAGCGAGCCAAAGCGGGAGAACGCGGGCGAGATCACACCCGCCTCACTCGAACTCGTTACCAAACCACAGAGGATCAAAGAAATCAGACAGAGCGTGCGCACAAATCAATCCAAGACGCGGAATCACAGTAGCGAATTTGTTCTAACTGTAGACACAAGTCGAGCCCCTTCAATCCGTACCCCTCTAGAAAGTCCAACAAGCTCCTCTTGCTCACGCTCGCTTGCTTCGCCACGCCGATTCATTGACGCACGCTCCTTCATCCGTGCGACATCAGTTCTTGAGAACGATAGCATGGTGAATGCCTCAGCGGTTTTGCGTGATAAACCCCCGTTCTCTAGCGAGATCACACGCGC
>JBCCUO010000132.1:0-7862 GCA_039196805.1 Planctomycetota bacterium
AGTCGATATCGATGATGCAACCGTCACCAGCGGAACGCCGAACCGCGCCAATGAGACCGAAGAGCCGGAACGCGATTGGGTGGTCGCGTCCGACGTCTGACCCCGCTAGGCGGACCGGTATGCTGTCGAACACAATGGGGTCGAGCGGGGATCGAGCCCAGCGGGTTTCCCATGCTTTTGGCCACCCCTTCCAACGCAGCGTCAGCGAAGAAAACGTGAGCGATATCATCAACGTCGAAGTGCCGAACGTCGGCGAATCGATCAGCGAAGTCCAAATCGGCCAATGGCTCAAGGCGGAGGGCGACTGGGTGCAGTCGGGCGAGGACATCGCCGAATTGGAAACGGAAAAAGCGTCGGTCCAGATGCCCGCACCCGCTTCCGGTTTTCTGCAGGACATCTCGGTCGCGGAGGAAGCGTTCGCAAACGTTGGTGATGTGATTGCCAAGATTCGCCTCGGAGAAAAGCCGGCCGGCACCGGCGACTCGGGCTCCAGCCCGCCGCCTGCGGCTGCCGATCCAGCCCCTGCATCGTCTTCGCCCGCGGCAAAGTCTCCCCCGCCCGCGGCAGCGACGAGCGGCAAGTCGGCTAGCTTCGTGATGCCGGCGGCTCAGCGGCTCTTGGACGAGCACCAGCTGACATCGGACCAAGTTCCGGCCACCGGCCCGGGCGGCCGATTGCTGAAGGAGGATGTGCAGGCCTACATTCGAAATCGTCCCACTTCGACGCCCCCGGCACCCGCTCCCACCGGCGTGACGGCCCCGACACCTACCGCCATCCCGCCAATGTCGGCGCCCACCTCCTTGATGACCGAAACCTCGCACCGCAGCGAGGAAGTCAAGTCAATGAGCATGCTGCGGCGGACGATCGCTTCGCGCCTGGTGCACGCTCAGCAGACCGCTGCCTTACTGACAACGTTCAATGAGATTGACATGCAGCCGGTGATGTCGCTGCGAAAACAGTACAAGGACATTTTCCTTGACAAACATGGCGTCAAGTTGGGCTTCATGTCGTTCTTCGCCAAGGCGGCGGTCGAGGGGCTGAAAAACTTCCCGGCAATCAATGCGGAGATTCGCGACGACAGCATTGTCTATCACAACTACCAAGACATTGGGATCGCGATCGGTGGTGGCAAGGGCCTGGTTGTTCCCGTGCTGCGCAACGTCGAGCGGATGTCGTTCGCAGACATCGAACGGCAGATCGGTGAATTCGCGCGACAGGCCGGCGAAAACCGGCTGCAACCATCCGATCTGATCGGCGGCACGTTTACGATCAGCAACGGAGGGATCTATGGTTCGCTTCTGAGCACGCCGATTGTGAATCCACCACAAAGTGGAATCCTGGGTTTGCACTCCATACAGGAACGTCCAATCGCTGTGGCCGGCGAAGTGGTGATCCGGCCGATGATGTACGTCGCCCTGACTTATGACCACCGCATCGTCGATGGTCGCGAAGCGGTCGGATTCCTCAAGTCGATCAAAGACGTCATCGAAGAACCGGCAAGACTCTTCCTCGAACTTTAGCGATATCCGCGTCGGCTCTCGGCGCGGCTAAGAAGACCAAAACGCTCCGCGAGTTTCGCTATACTCATCCGGCGGAAAGGTAGTTGGAGCCGCGCAGGCGATCGGCAACCGACGCAAGTGGATAGCGCCACAGAGATGTGTAATGAAACCGCAAAGACGGCTCTTGTTGACTCTCTTGGCCACCCTTTGCCTGGTCGGCCCCGTCAGTGCCGATGAGCGTCCCAATATAGTGCTGATCCTGAGTGATGATCAGGCTTGGACGGACTACGGTTTCATGGGGCATCCCGAAATCGAGACTCCGCACTTGGACCGACTCGCCAGGCAGAGTCTGCTTTTCGAACGTGGCTACGTGGCGGCCCCGCTTTGCCGTCCCTCGTTAGCTTCGATGTTGACAGGCCTTCATCCACATCAACATGGCATCGCCGGCAACGACGTCAACGGATACAAGGATCGAGCCGAACTGGATGTGCCGCTTCGTGAAGCCTTTCATCAGCATCCGTCGTTCGTCAAGGCACTGGTCGCCAACGGTTACCTTGCGCATCAATCGGGTAAATGGTGGGAAGGTTCTTGGCGAGATGGCGGCTTCACTCACGGCATGACGCATGGAGATCCTAAACGGGGCGGCCGCCATGGCGACGCGGGCCTGACGATCGGACGCCACGGCATGCAGCCGGTCACCAACTTCATCAACGATGCGGTCGATGCAAAGAAGCCATTCCTAGTGTGGTACGCGCCCTTCCTGCCGCATTCACCACACAATCCGCCAAAACGACTTCTGACGAAATACTCAGCACCGAACAGGGCAGTTGACGTTGCCAAGTACTACGCGATGTGCGAGTGGTTCGACGAAACCTGCGGTGTACTCCTTGGTCACCTAGAAGAGAAGAGCGTCGCGGACAACACGATTGTTGTCTACATCTGCGACAACGGCTGGGCCGCACCCAGCACCAACGCGGACGACCCGAACCAATCGGTTTGGAAAGGCTACGCACTGCGATCGAAAAGCTCTCCATACCAGAACGGGATCCGCACGCCGATCATGGTGTCGTGGCCCGGTCGCATCGTGCCCGGTCGCTCAAGCGATTTCGCGCACGCGATCGACCTCTTTCCGACCATTGCTGCCGCCGTCGGCGTGGACGCCCCGGACGGTTTGCCTGGAATCAATTTGCTCGATTCGCATGCACGCCAAGACCGAAAGCGAGTGTTTGGCGTTTGTCACTCGACCCACAACATGACCGTCGGCAAGCCCGACGACACGCTGCAATACGTCTGGTGTATCGATGGGCCCTGGAAGTTGCTGGTCCGCTACCCCGGCAGGGACACGACGAAATACATCAAGTTGCATCAGTGGGATCAAGCCCCCGTGCACCTTTACAACGTCGTCGACGATCCGCTCGAACGCAATGATCTCGCCGAGCGGCGACCAGAGATCGTGGCGCGACTGAAGTCGCGGGTTGACCAGTGGCACACTTCGATGGTGGCTTCGCCGTAGCGTGGCGTGTCGCGTTCAGGGCGATCACCATGTCAGAGAGTGATTGCCCTTTTCAGGCGAGCGAATGAACTGGCAGTGTCGCAATTCACTCGCTCTTGCATGGACGCTGGTGGGCGTGTCGATCAACGTCCACACGCCTCACGCTCTAGGCCCAACGACCTAGCGTCGACGGCGGCGGATCATCATGCCCGCCATGGTGCAGCCCACCAACGCCATCAAGCCGGAAGGCTCGGGCACAGCAGTGATCAGCAGGTTGTCATATTGGTGAGGACCATTGAAACCAATGGCCGACAGATATGCTTGACCCGTCACACCCCATTCGATCGTTTGAGGGTCCAACGAGAAACCGTTGACCGTAGTGGCAACGTTGACGCTCTGGCCCTGGACAAATTGTCCGGTCACAACGATGTCGACATCGTAAAACTTGCTGTTGTCGAACGGAGAAGGTGCGCCTTGGTTCGAGTAATCGTCAAAGACGGGTTGATCGAAGACGACCTCGTTGAAATCGGGCCCTGGAGCCCCTGTCGCGGTCAACGTTCGCACGTTGCCGGCGGTGCGCGTCAACAGGCCGGCACTTCCACTGTTGCGCGGCAGCACCGCGTATCGAAGCGTCTCATTTGCGCCATTCGTGATCGCTCCCGATCCACCGTAGGGTGGGTTCTGGTTGCTGTCACCGATCGCAATCCCTGCAAACTCTCGCCCAGTCGCACCATCGGTCGGGTTCACCTGCCACTGAACCCGAAAGCCACCAGCAGCAACGATGTCGGGATCAGTCGCCAAGTTGTAGTCCAGCACAATCCGATTGTTCGTGAATTGCCCCACGGTGCCGACGACGTTTCCGGCGGTATCCAGGGTATACGAGGCAGCCACGGTACCGGTTTCGCCATTGACGGTGCCGTTGTCGACGGCTCCCCAGGTCCCCGTTTCGTTACGGTCAAAAGTGTCTGAGATGATTGCCGCCGAAGTGGTCGAGGCGGCCAGCAACGTGCAAAGCACGCTCGCCGCGCAGCCGCTCCACTTAGTCAGCGGTTGAAACATGGTCATTTTGGTGGTCTCCGCCTGAAAGAAAATGCGTTCGGTATCCACAATCGAACGCGATTGAAACCGGTACCATAATCATCAGGGCGACCGGTGTGAGCCGACATTCCCGATTCCCTCCGCCGTTTTTTGCGACTTTCAGCAACACTCAGATCTCGCAAGGGACAACGAGGCTCCTTTACCTACGTCCCGGTCCCATCGTTGCCCGCCAGAGACTCATCTGATTGGGGCCGTGAAACTGAAGCAGCAGTGCCCCGGGCGACGCGTGGCGAAGGAACACCTGCTGATGAAAATCCTCCTCGCCCGGCCACGGATACGAGTAGACGATCGCAAAGTCGTCCAGGTCCAGCTGAAGCTGCCGATACCCACAAGCAACGGGATGCCAGAGGCTCGGCAAAGTGGGGTCATCGGCCATTTCTTCTGCCCCTTTAGGCAGGAAATTGCCGTGAATCAGCTCCACATCAAGCTTGCAGTCTTGGACCGTGCGCCGCCCTTGTTTTAGGAGCACCTCCTCCGATTCGATGCCCACCGCATCCAATCCCAACGAGGCAGCCAAGCACGCGACAACGCTGAACCCGCAACCCCACTCCAGAAACCGGTTTCCGTTGGCGAGCTTCTGATCCAACAACCAAACCAGAGCCTGGAACACCAGCTCGTAGTCGGCCGCAACGAATTGTTCGATCTGAGGCTCGTTCCAGCGATCTTGAAACGTCTGAATCCGCTGCCGGGCCGATGCCATCCAGAGCTGAATCTCCGACGGAAGGGGAATCTGATCGATCGAGGATGGAAGCTCGATGGCATGAAGCATGTTGGAGTCGACCATGCGTGGCGACCGGATTGGCGGGGACGATTTTGCCGGTCCTAGGGAATTTGCCTGAAACGAGTGCCCTTCGATCGTCGATCAACAGACTGTTCGTTGTTGTTACCCAAACTACCGCTGATACGGGACGCTGATCCAGATGGCGAAACACGTAAGCGCACCGCTCGCCGCACCTGACACATCTCCAAATCCGACCGCCCATGCGTTGGCGTCGGGACCGATCGGACGTCGCGATTTCTTGGTAGCTGCCGCAGCAACGACCGCCGTCACGATGTCGATGGGCACCCCGGTGTCCAACGTTGCTTCAGGCGCTGATGCCACCGCCAACACACGCCTGGTCCCCGACCTGACCAAGGACTTGTTCCGTGTTCGCATCGAAATGGATGTCCAAGGCAACGTCGATCTGCCGGACAACCCGCTGGCGTCACGAGTTTCCAAGCAAAAACTTCCGATCAAGAGCAAGGCGATCTTTGACTACGAGGAGCGTTATCGACATCCGGAAGGGTATGACCGCGATGCCTTCGTCGTTGCTGCCGAACGCTACTACCACGAAGCGAAGAACAGCAGCCAGCTGAACCGAGACGAACAGGAGCTAAAGCTTCGCGAGTCGGTACGTCACGTGGTCGTTCGACGCGAGACGCTCCCCGAGATCGTCTACTCGCCCGACGATTCGTTCACACACGATGAGCTGGGCCTGATTCGCATCCCGGCTTCCAGCGCGGCGCTCGATCAATTGCTGCCCAGCGACACCGTCTCGGAAGGGTACTCGTATGATTTGCCCGCCGAGACCTTGGGTTCGTTGCTGAACCTGACCACCGTCGATCGGACGAACATCAAGGCATCGGTGGTCGAGGTCTCGCCCATGCAGTGCCGGATTCAGCTGGAAGGTGACTTGGACGGATCGGTTGATGGTGTTCCGACGGTGATCCGTGTCGCTGGCAAGCTGGTGTTCGACCGTCGAGTCAATCTTTGCACCTGGCTGGCCCTGGGCGTTCACGAGACTCGCGAGATCGGGAAAGCCGAGCCTGGATTCGACGTGCAAGCGACGATCAAGATGGTCCGTCAACCGTTGGCCAAACTGGTTCGCTTGACCGCGAAACCGCTGCCGCTGTCGATCACCCAGCCGATTCCAGCCGAACGTCTCCTGGTGGGGATCGAAAGCGAATCGCTCGCTGCCTCGGCGTTGATGGACCGTCGCTGGCGAATGATGCGTGACGTCCCCGGATCGGCGATGATGCGAATGATCCAAGACGACCAGAGCATCGCCCAGTGTGACCTACGTCCGCTGGCGCCGCTTTCGCCAGGCCAGCAATGGACTTTGGCCGCCTTCGAAGCCGATCTCCGCCGCACACTGTCGGGTCAGATGACGGACCTGATTCAGGCCGGACAAGGGGTCAGCGATTCGGGGCTTCGCGTCTTGCAAGCGACCGCAGCAGGACAGGTCGAGGGAGTGCCAATTCAGTGGATCGTTATGCACTTCTCCGACGACAACGGGCGCCGCCTGCTGGCCACGTTCACGATGGCGGCTAGCGAAATCGATCGATTCGCGGGGTCGGATCTGCAGCTGACCGCGTCGATGCGATTCCAGTCCCGTGGCAACCTGCCATCCGAGGCCGAAGAATTGGCCAGTGACGAGAAAAACGGCCCACAAATCGCGCGTCGAGCCGATTCGGCGGATGACGAAGTACAATCTGTCAGTGACGTTCGCTGATTTGCGGCGTCTCAACCGACTTTTCTTCCTGTGAACTCCTCGCGGCCTGATGATGTTTCCCACCGGTTCCTTGCAACTTGGTTCGACGACCCTGTCCGCCGCGTTCGCCTTCCTGGTCCTGGGATGGCATACTCCTGACGCGGTCGCCCAACCCGCGGAAAGGGACCCTTCGAGCCAGGTCCAAACCAGCTTCGCACCCGGGATCGTCACGGTGATCCCGCCCGCATCCGATCCCGAAGAGACGTTCGATGGACCGCTGACGCTGCAGTCGTTGATGGATGCTCATCCCGAAATCAGCTGGAGCAATCACCCGGGGGGAAAGCCGCACTTTGACCCTCGCAGCCGCACGCTGGAGGAGATGCTTAAGCAGGTCACGCTGCGTCGTGAAATCTACAGCTTAGAGTTTTCGTTCAAGCCGCTGCGTCAGATCTATATCGATCTGCCCCGTCCCGACGGGCGTTTGCAGCGCAAGCTGGTCTGGTACATGGTTTACCGAGTCCGGTACCGGGGTGGGGATCTGCGTCCCGCCGCGGATCCGATCGGAGATGCCAAGGTCTTT
Source organism: Planctomycetota bacterium (assembly GCA_039196805.1). GTDB lineage: Bacteria > Planctomycetota > Planctomycetia > Pirellulales > Pirellulaceae > JBCCUO01. The sequence continues at coordinate 7,141 of JBCCUO010000132.1, forward strand.
CGCCGCATCGAGTCAGTGAACTACGCGTCGCGACGTTTCTTTCCGATCATGAAGCTTCGCAACCACGTCAGCGGCAAGACCTACATGGACCGGATTTTGCCAACGGCCACCGCGGTGATCAAAACGCGGGAGCAGATCACCGTACCACTGCATAATTCGGTGGAGATCACCACGGTCAAAATCCCGTACTCTCAGGACGAGAACGCACCAGGCGTCTGGGGTGTCGCCACGTGGGTCGATGTCGATCCACAGCTGGACTTCCTCTCGATCGACGTTCTTGGGCTGACCAACGCTTTCCAACAAGACGGCGAGGGCGACGATGCTCCTTACCGCCGCAAGGCACTCTCACTGAACTTCTATCGCCCAGGGGATGCGTTGAATCCGACTGAGGATCTGATCCGCTTCGGAGTGCCCGCTTTCGACGACGCGGCCGAGCAGAAGTACCATCTGGATCAGTATGGGCTGGACGAACGGCTTGATTATCGCTGGATCTTCCAGTAACTTCTGCCCTTCCCCACTTGGGACGTTGCGGGGATTCCGCGTCCCTGTTTCAGCGGTGTGGCTTCAGAGTTGGCCATTTTGCCGTCGTCGAATTCTAGAAAAGCATTGAACGAGTAACGTCATGGCACATAAAAAGGGTCAGGGCAGCAGCCGCAACGGCCGCGATAGCAACGCACAACGTCGTGGCGTGAAGCGTTTTGGTGGCGAATCCGTGACCGCCG
>JBCCUO010000133.1:0-7858 GCA_039196805.1 Planctomycetota bacterium
ACGCAAACCCTCGCAAAGCTGGAAGCGACCGAAATCCGACGGTATCGCGGGTCCGCTGTCGATTCGTTGTTGAAGCATCCTGAGGCAGCTGCTTGGCTCGAAGGGCTGTCAACGGAAGAGATTCTATTGATGGGCAAACGGTTCTTCCCGACGCAGATCGATCCGGAGTCCCAATTCCATCTTCTGACGTCTCAACCCGTCCTCGCAGCCGCAGCGTCCCATGGTCAGCTACCGCCACTACTCGACGCGATCCAAGAGCTGCTGAACGTTGATATCCCGACGACACAGAATCTGATCGATCTCTGTTTCCGACGACCAGTGCAGGATAGGCTGTTGAGGGTCGGCCAACACCAGTTCCTATTGCAGTTGATCAAAGCCCATCCAGAACGAGTCTCTCCGTCTGCGCTCGTTCGCCTTGTCGCATCGCCAGTTTTTTTGGGCCGGATGTTGGCCGAGGGAGACCCATCGGACCTCGTATCATTTGCTAAACGACTACCGACGCCCGAGCACACGGGCCGCGTCTTCAGCTATCTGTTGCAAGACGCCCGATGGAGGTCGACGCTGATGCGATCAGGCCAGCTGAGAGTCATCCGCGGTTGGATCGAGTCTCAACCTCTATCCATGGTGACCGCCAACCTATGGTCTACGTTGGCCACGTACCCCGCACAACAGGCGCACGTCAGCGACGATCAACTGCTGGAATTGTTCACGTGGTTGACCTCCAGGGAGACTGACAAACCTCCGGCACTTTCCACCCTGCTCCTTTCGCCACACGTCGCCGCACGAATGGCAGAGATCGGTAGGACGTCGTGGTTGGACCGCATCGCCTTGGAAGCAGGTTGCCTCTCCTACTTCGGTTCGCAAGCGGCACGTGATCGCCTCAGCGAATCGCAGATCGCGCAGCTGAAAGCGGACTTTGAGGGTTCCATCCAAGCGAGTCGATTTTCCGTCGACCACACCAGGCTTCTTCCGTGGTACATCAAAGAGAACGGACACGCGATGTATCTGCAGCTGTTTCACGAGAGAGACCGCAGCGATACGAGGCTGCGACTCGCGCGTTCGTCCGACGTCCTGGGCCAAGTCTTTCAGCGAGGCGAACTTCCCGAGCTTCTCGCCGAACTACCCAATTCATCGCATCGACTGGCGGTTTACGGACTGCGTTCATGGATCAGAAGAAGGGACGGTGTGAAGTACACGTATGATGCGAAGTTTCCGGACCATCTGATTGAGTTCCTCTCTAAGCTCAAACCGCCAAGTCGTGACATCGGTAGCCTCGTTTCCAACCAGGCGGTGGCGTTAGCGTTTTATCGAGCAAACAAGGAAGACCAGTACTGGGCGCTGCGAAAAAGGGCTGTCGCTTCTCGAATTCCAAGCAATCAGCAACAGCGTGAAAGTGACCGAAGCATGGTGCTGGCTGGGCGTGGACATGAACTGTTAGCCCGGCAACGTCAGAAGCAAGGCGACGACCACACCGTCAGCGAGTTCGTCTCCCTGGTCATCTCCAGTGGTCTCCATGGCCAGGAACTGGAACGAATCAAGAGCTTGTCGGAAGATCAGCGCACGCATTGGCATGAACTGTGCCACGTCACGCTGCTGAGGGCTCTGGGAAAGCACGCGCAAGCGAAATCCGAAGCCATCGAATACGGCATGGAAGCCTACGCCGCCGCCATCGCGGTCGAGCAATACGATTGGGGCGGAGCGTTCACGATGCAGACTCCGGTGCAACGCGAGCTACCAGGCGGACCGAGTCGTCAGGCGATCGCAGAGGATGCGGAGGTCATTGCCATGCGTGGACGTCTTGCAGCGTTTGCAACAGATGCCAAGCGATATCAGTCGTCGGTTGCCCGTCTCAGGGAGCTTGCCAAAGAGCACGCTGACACTCAGTCAGTCGCCAACTACATCGCCGAAGGCTTGATCCTGATGCAAGACATCCCCAGCGGACTGGCAACCTTTCGCCAGAGTTCATGGCGACAATTCCGCATGCAAGTTCATCGCGGCTACTACGATCCGGCCTTGGCCTTCATTGCCTGGGGGCGCAAGCCGGCCTTGGAGTACTTCGATGCGGCTAGCAGCGGGCAACCGGCCGAATCGCGGCGGCGCATCGAAGCGATGAAACTGATGCTCGACATCGCAGATCTCCAACGCACTGTTGGTCGCCACCAGCAAGCTGACGCAGTTTGCTCAGCGCTGAAGCAGTACAGAGACAAGACAGTGGAGCGAGGTGAGCGACACTCGCGGTTTGATCAGGCCCTGCTCACGGCGAGCGTACGCGGAATGGACGCGCAGCAACTGGATGCCCCGGTTCTGGATCCATTGGTCCAGAACGTGGTCGCAGGCAGCGCTTCACTGCCGAATGCGGATCCGTTTGAATTGAGGCACCATTCCGTCTGGGGCAGCATGTTACAGGCGAGAGTCAATGACCCGAAGCTCAGTGTGGCGGCGCACGCAATCTATCAGATGCTGGAAACACAGTTTCCGGAACTCACGCCCGTTAGGCGGTTGGCGATCGTGGGTCGCATCTTGGATGACCAGGCCACCAAGGATGACATGCTGAAGTTGATCGAAGCCGCTGACGTGGCCGTGCAAGGCAACAATGGTCTAGGCAACGCCTCCCACTCGCTCAGCGGCCTCGTTGACCTTTGGGCGAGTCGCCAGTTGAGCTTTCCCTGGAAGGACCCATCAGCCACCGATGCCGTGTTTTTGCAGGCGAATAGCCCGTATACGCTCTATCAAGGAGCGATCGACAGCTTTCGCCGAAAAAACTACCGGTCCGCTGCAGCTCGGTTTCAGAAAGCGTTCGAGCTGCAACCCGAGCGGGTCGACCTGCAGTGCATGCAAGCGGAATCGGAGCGACGAGCACTCGGTCCGCCGGATCTTAAGAACGCCGAACGCAGACGGGCGGAAGCGTTGGCCAAGATCTACCTTCATGATGACCGTGTTCGATTGGCCAACACGTTTGCCGATGCCGGGCTGCACGATTTTGCCGAGCAGCAATGGCTGATCATTCGCAACACGCTTTTCCCAGGCGATCCGAGATATCTCAATGCGACTCGCCAACTCTTCGCCTTAGCCGATACAACGCTGCAGCGTGTTCGGTATTCACGTCACGTGTTGCTGTGGTCGCTGATCCGGCGCGAGAATCGTCGTGACGAGATTCGGATGCTGGACGATCTCTTGGAACTTCAGCATCAACTCATGACCTTGGGTCTGGAACGGAAGGATCCCAAGTTGATTCGTTATCACGCGTCTCTGGCTCGGCGCATCAATCCCAACGATGCAACTTGGACCAGCGAATTCATTGGTAGGCTGGATCGAGCCAACCTCAATGAGGTGGCCGATGAGCTTTTTCAGAGGGCGAGCGACTTCTTTGATTCTCGAATCGCCAAGTTCACCAACAGTGCCGAGCTACGGCTCCGCCGAGCGGAACTCTGCGTTGCGTGCGGCAGAGAACTTGAAGAGGCCAAACAAGACTTGAGTGAGGCCGTCAAGCTTTCGCCCGACGTGGCGCAGCGGGCCGAAGCGATCAGTCTTCGACTGTCACGGCTTCCGCGTTAGCCTTGGCCACCCAACCTTGGTTGGTGCGAATCAGATCATACGCGCCGGCAGACAGCCTGATCGGTGTTGCATAACGACTGGCACGATGAAAACGGATCTGCCAGGGGCCGATGCCCTCCACAGCATGGTCGCTTCCCGGAGCGATCGAGATCCAGCGGTTGCTGATCATGACGATCGCGGTGTAACCACTATCGGATGGATTGCGGAGGCGAAGACCGGTCGGAGACACCTCCGGTGCCGGAAGCGGCTCTGCCGATTCAGGCTTATCGACGCTAGCGACCATCTCGTCCGCGGCCGGAAGCGAAGGTGCATCAGCTGCGGAAGGTGTATGCAAGTCAACCACGGCAACCGAGGCGGTTGAATCGTCGTCTGTCAGCACCGTGTCGCCCGTCGCAGGATCGAATTCGCTCGATTCGTGTGGCAGGATGTCCACGCCATCGGGAGCAACGCTTCCGGTGGACCGGATGGCTTCCGCGGCAACCGCCTCTGGGGCATCGAGCTCCGGAAACTCCAACGGCTGGTCACTAGGCTGATCGTTCGACTGAACATTGAGCGCTAACGACTCTTCGACTGGCGTCAGCGATTCATCTTTCGCCGCTTCATCGTCAGTCGGTGCAGTGTTAGGCGAATCGGTGCTTTCGATCGAAAGAACTTCGCCGTCGCGGCTTTGGGTTTCACTCGCTTTGCTTGCCGCTTGACGCAGACGTAGTGTCGTCGCGGAAAGTCGCGTCCGGCGTACGCGTGGACGTTTGACCGGTTCGGTCGTCGAAGTCGGTTCGGACTGCGGTCGTTTCGCCAGGGTGATTGGCTGAGTCTCCGTGGCCGCTTCGTCGACTTGGGGACTTCGGAATCCGTAGGCGACGATCGCTCCACTCAGAAGAAGCGCGGCGATGATCGTCGAGTTGGCCAGGTGATTCGTTTGACCTTGAACAGGATTCTGATCGAACATGATTGGGCGATGGATGTGATTCAACGACGGATGGGATTCAGCTGACAGACGTTCTACCGCATGAAACTCTAGGTCACACTTCAACTGCCTTACCTCCGATCGGGGCAGAGTTTGGCGGAAGGACGCAACTCCTGTCCGCAACTCACGAGCTACGTTTCCATCGTCAGGTGATTCCCGCTCAGATCCGCACCGGCCCGAGACTTCGCGCGTCATGACGAAGGTTCTCTCTAGGTCGATCGACGTGCATTTGGAGCGTTGATCGTTCCGTCCTTCCTAGGGGCTTCCACGTGTCGATTGTCGAATCCACCGAGTTGCCCAATGGTGTTCGTGTACTAACCGAACGCGTGCCAACCGCCCGCGGCGTCGGCATCGCCACCCTGGTGGATGCAAGTCCGCAAGATGAGTCGGTCGAGTCATGCGGTCTGGCGCACTTGTGCGAGCACGCATTCTTCATGGGCACCCATCTCCGAACCGAAACGGAGATTGCGAGCCTGATCGATTCGGCCGGTGGCCAGTTGGGCGGGTTCACGGCCAGGGACTACACATGTCTATACGCCAACGTTTCGAATGACTACGTCACGTATGCCCTCGATCTACTGGGCGACATGTTGACGAACAATGACTTCACCGCCGAACGGCTGGAGCGAGAAAAAGTAGTCATTGGCCACGAGATCGACGCTCACGAAGACTCCGCGGACGCATGGCTGGACAGCGAACTAAAGCGAACGGCGTGGCAGGACGATCCGATCGGCCGATCGCTGCTGGGAACTCGTGATTCGGTCGCAACCCTCACGCCTGATGACGTCCACGGCTTTGTCCACAAGAACTACACGCCGGACCGAATCATCGTTGCCGCAGTGGGGGATTTGGAACACGCCGCATTCGTGGACCAGACCCATGACGCGCTCTGGCAATCTCAAGGAGAGGATCTGCGAACTGGAAGACCCCAGGCCGAGTTCAACGGTGGGCTGCTAGTCCAACCGCGCCCCATGCGTCAATCACACGCAACCATCCTGTTGCCGGCTCCCGGATACACCGATTCGGATCGGTACGCGATTCACGTACTGGTCAATTTGCTCGGCGGAGGCATGAGTTCCCGCTTGTATCGCAATCTGCGCGAAACACGAGGCCTGGTCTACTCCGTTTCATCACAGCTGCATGCCTACGGTCGGGGCAGCGTCATCGCGATCGAACTCTCCACCTCAGCCGATGGCGTGATGCCGTCGTTGGCTGCGGTCTTCGAGCAGTTGACCGAGCTGGCCTGGAACGATCAAAGCGTTGATGAAGAAGAGCTTTGGAAGGCAAAGATGCAAACGCGTGGCCAGGCCTACTTGGCCAGTGACTCGATTCAAACCCGCGTCAGCCGGCTGGCCACCCAGTGCTTCTACTTCGGCCAGTGCTTGAATGATGGCTCGCTGTTGGACGGCATCGATGCGGTGGCGAGGGAAGACGTCACTCGTGTGGCAGCTCGCGTGATCGGCGATGGCTTGGCGTCGACGGCAATCGGAGTCACAGGTGGACTGGGCCAAGACGCGGAGTCGCTTCGTTCCGAAATTGCGGGTTTGCAGGGTTGTTTTTTATCGCAGGCCGGTTTTCCAGCGGGGCGTTAGTGTCCGTACAGGTCACCCTCAGGGGTATGTCCTACGCTTCAGTATTCAGCTGCCCACTTTACCGGAGCATCCCAGATGGCCGTCCCCGATCACATTCGCAAGAACTGGATTGAGATTCAGAAACGCTACGAATTCCCTGTGAACGCGATTGGCGTGAAGATCGACACCAAGGACGCCAAGACTTTGAAGGTCTGGAAGGAAGAGGGGATCGACGAGTTTCAAAAAAAATGAAGTCTTGGGTGCGGGGCCGCCTCAGGTAGCACGGGGGCATCCTGCATTCTTAAGCAAGTGATCTACGCCCCGAGCTTTCAACACGACACCACAGTCGTTGTCTGAAGCGATCACATCAGCATTCGGTTCCGATGGTGCTGGATCGAATCAAGGTCACGGAATGATCTCGGATTCCCGCCTGTAGTCCCACCCCAAAAGACCCCTCCCAAAACCATGTCGCAACCGAACGAAACGCTCGATCCTCTTTCCGATATCGCCGAAAAAGCCCTGGCGGGTAATCGGCTGATGGCAAGGATGGACCTGGAGCCACTGCTGCCCTCGATGGTGGACCGCGCCGAGGCGTGGATTTGGCATGCCTGGTTGTCTGACTCGCCCGCCATCGTTCGCACCTCGCTGGAACGAGCACTGGCCATCGCACCGGAGAACCAAGCTGCCATTGCCGGACTGCAGTGGGTCGAATCGTTGCAACAGTTGACCCGAACATCGACCAACCAATCCGTCACCGCGGGGTCCGAAGAACTCGCTCCTTCAGAGACGTCGCTGGAAGATGTCGTCGGTGACGTAAACGACTTGGTCGAAACGGCGCACGACGCAACAACGCCGGAAGCTGACCGACCAACGGATTCGATCGAACGATTTGACGGCAGCTCCAACGACGTCCGTCCGTGCGACCCTTCGAGCTCGGACCCCCAAGATAAAGTCGACACCAAGGAGCCCAGCGACGCGGTCGACACCAACGTTGAAATGGATGTCGATGAGTGGGGTTCTTTCGAACTGGACCTCGACTGGGAACAAGACGAGGAGCCGGACACCGAAGCGACCGAGCCGGAATCCGCGCCGTTCGCTGAAGCCCAATGCCAAGATCCGGGGGCCGAAGACGAGTCAGACGCTCCGATGGTCGAAACTGAAATCGAAGAGCCAGTCGATGTAGCCGAGGCCGACGAGCCGGTCGCCGAGGTCGAAGTTGCTGAGCCCATCGCGGCGGAGTTCGAAGCGCCTAAGCCCGTCTGCGAAACGGAGGCTACCGAGCCAGTCGAGTTGCTAGAACCGATCGCCGAAATCGAGAGTGCCGACGCGGTCGAGCAAATCGGCACGGACGAAACTGTCTGCGAAATCGAGCCGACTGAGCCCTTCGCGGAAGCCGACACCGAACGGCCCGTCGTGGATGTCGAAACCGAAACACCGGTTGAGCGAGCGGAAGACCAGGTTGGTGAAATCGAAGAATCCGAAGAATCCGTTCGCGATAACCTGGCCGAGCTTGCCGCGCTGGCGGGTGTTGAGTTGGACGGCGAAGCCGAGCCCGAACCCGTTGTCGCACCGGAGCCGATCGAGCCCGTTGCCCAGCTGCCGGAAAAACCGGCGCGCCAATCCGAGTCTACGGTGATTCTGATCGTGGACGACAGCCCGACCGTTCGCAAACTGGTCACATTAACACTGGAGCGAGTGGGCTATGAGGTTCTGACGGCTGAAAACGGCGTTGAAGCCTTGAACTTGATCGCGCAGCAATGCCCTG
>JBCCUO010000134.1:0-7843 GCA_039196805.1 Planctomycetota bacterium
ACTTGATCGAAGAAGGCAATCTCGGCCTGTTGCGAGCCGTCGAAGGCTTTGATCCGACAGTCGGCACTCGTTTCAGCACTTACGCAAGTTATTGGATCAAGCAGTCGATCAAACGTGCCTTGATCAACAGCGCGAAGACGATTCGGATCCCGGCCTACATGGTCGAATTGTTAAGCAAGTGGCGCCGAGCGACGGCGCGGTTGAGTGAAGAACTCGGACGGACACCGACAAACGAAGAGGTCGCACGCGTACTGGGGTTGCCCAAAAAGAAACTGCCAATCATTCGCAAGGCCATCAAGATCAGCAACAGTACGCCGCAGAGCGACCAGGCGGAATCAGGCTGGTCGCTAGGCGAGATGGTCACTGACGAACGGCTCAAAGCGCCCGATGAAGAGATGTTGGACCACGACATCCTGCGTCACGCCATGGATCTGTTGCACAAGTTGGAGGATCGCGAGGCGACAGTTCTGCGACTTCGATTCGGCCTGGATGGAGACGAGCCGAAGACGCTGAAAGAAATCGGTGCCGAGCTGGGGCTGACGCGAGAACGAGTTCGCCAGATCGAAACCGAGGCTCTCCGTCGTCTGGCTGACGGCCTGACCGACCCACGCGATCTGTTTTAGGTCAGTTGGACAACAGGGTAGCAAACCTCGTCCGTAGGCTAGGCTCCATTCCTCCGGATCCCGATTCGCAGAGCTGTGGCATTTGTTTTGAAGCTGCGCTGTTTGTTCGTCTCCAACGATTTGCCCTCTCCACGAAACGGGGCAACTGGTGCCTAGTTCGTTTCAAAACTCGTCTAGGCGACGACATCGATAGCAGTTGCATATTCCTCTTCGGTCATGTCCAGGACATCGGGCAGTTGCTTAAGCGTGTTCATCTGTTTTTCGCTGATCGCCTCGTCCGCGGTCGCGGCCAGAAACATCGCCTGGACGGCTGTCGTTCTCTGCTCCTGATTCCAGCCGGTCGAGACGGTCGTCACGTAGTCGATCGCGCGAATCTGGTGTTGGTTGGCAACGGAACAGAGTTGCCCCAATTCTTCACGATCAATGGGTCGATCCAAAAACTCACCGGCGATGCGCTGCAGTTCTTGGATTTCGACTTCGGAGATCACTTGGTCGCTTAGGGTGATCAACACCATCGCCCGGATCGCTTCGATGGCGAACTGTTCTTGCTGAGCCGTTTCGTGGCTGGCACGATCCATCTGCAGGACGGTCAGGTCCCATTTGCTGCGACAGTGATCGCAAAGCACGAATGGCTCGGCGCCACCGATTGGAATGACGGGGATGAAGTAGAGCGTTAGGAAGGGCCGGCTGGCCCGCAGTCGATACGCCTGATTGGTGCCACAGGTCGGGCAGTAGAAACTTCCACGATCACGCGTCCGCGTCAGGTTCATTGTTCCAATCAAAATCATGACCGAGCTGTTTCGTTCGGGATGCCCAGTTTGGCTCAATCGCCTCGACCCAACGGGCCGATCAAAAGCGATGACGGATCGCTAAGTCGGACGGTAACCCAAAGGAGCCGCGGACAAAACCATGGCTCTCCTTCCTGTTTCCACCGTTCGGACCAGCTCGGCACTCAGCACGCAGAGGCTGTTGTTTCAGCTTAGCGCTGACCAGCTTGCGATCCAGCGTCAGTATGACCAACTGAGTACCGGCCGACGCGTCCTGCGGATTTCTGATGATCCGGCAGCGGCCGGTCGGGCGCTGGGGCTGCAACGTGGGATCGATCGCGCAGAACAGTTGGTTCGCAACGCCAACTCGGCCGAGGCGTACCACCGTAGCACCGACACGGCGCTGGACACGGTGGATCAAGCACTGATCGAAGCTCGCGCGCTCGCCGTCGAGGGCGCGTCCAATGTGTTGTCGGATGACGAACGAGAAGCTTTGGCAATTTCGGTACGTCAACAGCTCAGCAACGTTTTTTCAGCATCCAATGCGATGTTCCGCGACCATCAATTGCTGGGAGGGATCCTCGAACCCGAGAACGCACTGAGCTATGACCCCAGCGGTAAGGGAGTCGTCTTCCAAGGAACCGATGCGGTCGGGTACACAGCGCTCGGAGCGGGGACACCGTCGGCCTACAGCGTCAGCGGCAATGAAGCGTTGGGGCTACGTAGCGTTGTGGTGGAGGGTGAGCCACTCAACGCCGGCCTGGACCGGGACACTCGGTTGGTTGACATGAAGGCGGGCAAGGGGGTCGGCACCGGATCGATTCGGATTTCGGGAGGTCTGAACTTCCAGACGATTGATTTAGCACAGGCTGCGACCATCGGGGATGTGATTGACGCGGTCGAGGCGATCGAGCTAGACGGGCGAGCTCTGACCGCCACCATCACCAGTGATTCCCTACGCATCGAGTACTCGGACGGCTTAGCGGGAACGCTTGCGATTGCGGATTCAGAAGGCTCCACGTTGGCCGCCGACCTCGGTGTGGAAAACGCCAGTGGCTTTTCACCACCGCCATTGATCGGGACGGGTCTCGCGCCGCGCGTTACCAGCGCAACCCGGATTGCCGACCTGAATTTCGGCGCTGGATTGGATCTAAGTGACGGCATTCGCATCCAGCAGGGCCCGGATACATTCGACGTCGACTTCACGGGTGCCGAAACGCTAGGCGATGTGCTGATCGCGATCAATCGATCTGGCGCGGACGTCGAGGCTGATCTGAATGAATCAGAAGGGCGGATCCGCTTTCGCGCTCTTCGCAGCGGTGTTGACTACTCGATCGGCGAGCGAGGTGGTGATACGGCGACGCAGTTGGGAATTCGATCGGCGACCGAGGACACACGGCTGGATGATCTTGGTCGCGGGCTCGGTGTCAGGCTCAACAATGAAGGTCCCGACCTTGTCATCACGCGTCCGGATGGGACCGAGTTGGAACTGGAATTGGAGGGGGCCAATTCGGTTCAGGACGTGATCGACTTGATCGACAACCACCCTGATAACCAAGACACGCTCAGGGTGCTGGCCGACCTCAGTGACTTCGGCAACGGGTTGCAGCTGAAGGCCCCGCCGGGTGCCGGCACGCTAACGATCCGCCAGGTCGGTCTCAGCGACGCTGGAATTCGTCTGGGGCTGATTCCGGATGGGCAGTTGAGCGCAACCGGGCAGGTGACCGGAGGCGTTGACACGATTGCTGGAGTCGACTTCGCACCTCGTTACGCCGGTGGAGCGGTGGACACGCTGATCCGTTTGGAAGACGCAATCCGCGACGGAAACCTCGAAGAGATCGAGCGTCTTCAGATACAACTGGATGTGGACTTTGACCGATCGGTGCGCACCCGGGGCAAAGTCGGAACGTGGTCGCAGAACCTGGATCAACTTCGCGAGACCGTTGAAAGTGAGACAGTCTTGCTTCAAGACCAGAAGTCCAACGAATTGGACGCTGACTTTGCGAAAGTCGTTAGTGATTTGACGCAGCGTCAGTCGTCATTGGAAGCATCGATGCGGTTCATCGGTCAAACAGCACAGCTGTCGGTTCTGAACTTTCTATAGCGATTGTGTCGATTTCGCTTGCCGCAATTGCCGACACTGACACAGAGTCGTTGGATTCGGATTCGCTTGTCGAGTCGGATTGCCGTACGGCTGACACGGAAGTCCTCCACAGCGCCCGGCACTGGTGTAGTCATGCGAATCGACACGCGACGATTTGGCACATTGCGATTGAACCCTGAGCAATTGTTCCTGTTCCCAAACGGATTGATTGGGATGGAGACGCTTCGCCAGTGGGCCCTGCTGCCTGACCCGGCCAACGAGGCGGTTGCCTGGTTGCAGAGTGCGGCTCGTGGTGATCGCGCACTAGCCCTGATCAGTCCTCGAGCGTTCTTCGATGATTACCGAGTGCACGTCACCCGCCGCGATCTGCAGACGCTGCACATGACCAACGGCTCGGAGATCTATGTGATGACGACTGTCGCTGGTCACTCAGATCAGATGACCACCAACCTTCGCGCGCCGCTGCTGTTGAACTTGGACCGTCGACTCGGCACTCAGGTCATCACCGATGACAAGCAGCCGCTTCGTCATCCTGTCCCCGTCACCGCGAAGTCGGCTCATCCTTCGGTTGCCGAGACGATTCGTCGCGTTGCCTAGCCTGTGCCGAATCTTGGCCGGCTGACCCACGCCCCGTACGGTGGTCGCATCCGTGGTCACCTCAGCGCTTGCGCTCTCAGACTTCCCGCGCTGCACAATCACTTCCGCTAGTCGTGTACGACGGTGAACGGAAGTGGAGTGTTGTCAGGACGCTATCTGAACTGGTCGCAGCTTCGGCCGTGTTGGCGGACGAGCAAGTTCGATTGAATTCCCGCTGCTGGATCTGAGCACTCAGAAGGATCAACAAATCCGGGGTGATTCATTGCTTCACGGAGAGTTCCAACAGTTAAAATAGGCCGGTAGCGATGAGTTGCGTGGAAGGTTCCGGTCGATCTGAGGCTTCGGGTGAGTCAAGCAGGGTTTGGAACAATGCCTAGAGCGTGGTAGGGAACGTCGCGTTGAACAGAGCAAGTTGATGAGAACGATCCAGGCCCTTCAAGACTTCCTCGCAGACCGAATCTACGAGGACGACGTACTTCGTGGGTTAGCCGCGGATGCACATCATGCGGTGCTAGATCAGCTACGCGAACGTTTGCGTGGACGCGATGATTAGTCCTAGCCAACCAACGGGGCGTCTTCTTCCTCGGCAGCTAGTGCGTCTGGGCCACGTCCACACGATCTGGTTCAGCTGGCTGGTGATCGGATTTGGGTTCGGAATTCCCGCTTTGGCGCAGTCCACAGATTCCACGTCTGACGCTGGAGGCACGAAACGCTACTCGCCTGCGGTCGTCGAGAAGGCGGACAAGGTGCTGGATCAAGCAGGCTTGAAGCGTACCGGCAAATCGATCGTGTCCACTCGCACGACTGCGATCGCTCGGACGTTGGGCCAACTGAATCGGCAACGTCGTGAGTTGCGTTTGGTTGCCAAGGAGTCGTTGCAGGCCAAACAGCGTCTTGAACTCATGAGGGCAAACCGTCAGAAGCTTCTCAGCCAGGACGTAGAGTTCGGATTGAAGCTGGCTCAAGTTGCGCCAGGGGACGTCACCACGAACAATAAACTGGTCGGTCTATTGCGGGCTGTCCGGTCGCAGATCGAGTCGATTGACTCTGAGATCGTCAAGGCAAAGGCGGTCGCCGATCAGCAACGCAACCAACAGATCGACGCGGAAGCGAAGTACGCCGAATCGGTGTTGGCCATTCGATCCGACCTGAATCAGGTACGCAATGCGCTGTCCGGTTCGCTACAAGATAAGTCGATGGTCATCGCTTGGAAGGTCATGGTTGCCAACTTCGGCGTCACGACTGAGTTGACGGTTGAGTCAATCACCGGGTCACTGGAGCGTCGGCTGACGAAGATCGAGGAGGAGATTTTTTCCGAGTCCATTCCGCTGGAAGTCACGCCAGGCGGGTCGCTTTTTTTTACCGTCACAGTCGGCGCCCACAACACCCGGGTGGTGGGCGACCGCGGAGCGGCGATCATGGCATTGCCAGCGCGGACGGCGGCGAAGCTGCAACTGCAGGTTCCCGCGGATGCCGACAAGCTGATTCTGTCCACGGCCGACGGTCGCGAAATCTCAGCGCGAGCGATCATCCTGCCGAAAGTCCGTGTTGGGAAGTTCGAAGCCGCCAATGTGCGAGCGGCCGTGATCGATGCTTCAGCGGACAATGCTGAACCACTGCTGGGCATGAGCTTCCTGGGCCAGTTCAAGTTCGAGATCAACTCGGCCGAAAAAACGCTCTCGATGCTTCGCGTTCAAACCGATTAGGGACTCAGCGTTTGGTCGCCGTGTAGGCGTACCGGTTCGCAGCACCAAAGTCGAGGAGTCCGGCGTTGTTGAATGGCGCGATCAACTCAGCGACGGACTCCCAGACGTCGTCGGTGGCAGACTCTCCCCGAATCAAGTCGCAACCCCGGCGGATCGCTGACATCAACTCCGGCTCATCGGTGCAAAGAATCGGGTCGGGGGATCTGCCTTGCTGAATCGATTCCTCGCTTCGGATGGCTGCAGCGAAGTAGAGCATCGCCGCAACGGTGAATCGGCGAAAGTCATGCAGGCCCGCGTAGGCCGAAGACACCAAGTCATCGATCAAGCGCGCCTCCTGATCGATCCGGCTCGCGTACCGCCGCCGCCAATCAGCATCGCTGGCATCGCTCTCCCCCACCAAGTGTTCGGCAATGCGCGAAACGCCCGATAACGCGTGGGCAATACCGGTGCTGTGAAGCGGATCGACGGTGACGGCTGTCGTCGGCAGCAACACAACGCGATCAGCGGGTGAGGCGGCTCGCTTGAATTGCAGTCGAGGCACGACGACCGGCCCTGTTCTGGGCGCAACCAATGTTGCCTGAGCAAACATCCGCGACAACGACGGATGACGATCGATCACGTGATCCAGCGAACGTCGTGGGCACGAGCTGGGTGAAGTGTATCCAACGCTGGTGATGCCATTTTCGAATCGCAGCATCCAAAGCCAGCCTTCGTCGCAAAGATGGTGCTGTGCCGAGGCGTCGGCCTGAAACGGATCGTCGTCGGCTCCATGACTGGCCGCCCACGAAGCAACGTTCCGATAGTGAGCGAACGTCGTCTGCGTGCTGGTACGCAGTTCCTGTATCTCATCCTTGGACTTCAGAAGTCGAGCAATCCCACCCGCCCGTCCGGTCGAATCGATCAACCACGCGGTCGTCAACGACACTCCGGTGTCAAGCTCCAACCGATGGTGGGCTCCTCGCTGCCCGATGACCACCATTCTTGGTCTAGCCGGCACAAACGTCGTGACGCCGGACTCAGCCGCCAAGTCAAAGAAATGACGATCCACCTCGGGGCGGTACCAGTGAGTGTCACCCACGTCGTCGCTTGCGCTGGCGGCAACCAACAGACTGTGGCTGTGGTGATTGTCTTCGCTGAACGGACGACCTTCGCGGTGGACGTAGTAGCTGAACCCTCGCTTCAGCCCACAAGCAATGTCAGGGTAGGACTGCTGCCACCGTCCGTACGTCGCCAGGTCACACAAATCATCCAGCTGGTACCGCGCGGCGATCTGATGCAATATGGCATCCGCCAGCGGTGTAGAGGATTCACCGATGGCGAATCGGGGATGGGTCGTCTGGTCAATCAGTCCGACTCGGAGCCCGCGAGTCGCCAGAATCCGTGCCAACAGCGACCCGGCGAAACCAGACCCAACGATTAGGGCGTCAAATACTCTCACGAAGTCGGCTCCGGCAACTGAGTCCGATTCTGACGTTCAATCGCGTCAATCACTCGCGAATCACCTTCGCTTGAATCGAATCCCCAAACGTCAATCGTGAAAACGGGGCAAGCGGACGAAACCATCGGCGTCATAAGCAAGTCTCGCTGCAAAGCCAACATGTCCTCGACGGTCGGTAGAACCAACTGGTCGGACAAGCCATCCCATCCGTTACCCACTCGGGCCGGGATCAGGCTGATGTGCTTGGCTCCACTCGCGCATGCGTGATGGACTGAGCGCATTGACCAGTCCATTGCCTCAGCCAAAGTGGCACCGGGGAATCCCACGATCAGGAAGACGCGAAGATCGACGTCTTGTTCTCGCAAGAACTCGGCGTAGCGATCAAAGTCGCTCAGCGTCATCGACTTGCCCAGCTGCTTTAGCCATGCGGGATGAATGGTTTCCAGCCCCACCGCCACCTCCAACACAGGCGGTGTGCCGGTGGACGCCCGCGCCAATCGATCATGGAATTGCACCAGACGGTCTCGACCGATCTTGGGATGATTCTCAACGATGACGCGGCGATACGGTTGGCACCGATCAGCAATCGCGGAGTAATCGCTGATCGG
>JBCCUO010000135.1:0-7825 GCA_039196805.1 Planctomycetota bacterium
ATCTGGAATGCGTTGATGCTGCACGCTCGCTGGGACGGAATGGTCAAAGGCCGCGGTTTCTCAATTCTGGCCATTGCCGGAAACATCATCACCGCCTGGAGTTGGTTCGGAACGAACGAGCTTGGAATCGGACTGCACAGTTACGGATTCACCGAAGGCACTCTGATGTGGCTGAGCATCTTCTTTGCTAGCCAAATGGCATTCATTGTCGCCGGAGTGTTGATTCCAGGCCGGACGGCGACTGAAAACATCAGCACGTAGATCCCATCGAAGCCGCCCTCTCAGCTGACCTCGCTTCGGACACCATTAAGTGGCGAACGAACTTGGCACCCCTGGCCCCGCTTCGGCGAGGGGGGTGGGGTCAGGGGCACATGCAGTTGCCTACCTCCTCTTCCCCAGCCTAGCGCAAACGTTTGAGAAACTGGGACGCTTGGTATTCGATTAAGCTAGGTAGCTAGCCCCACAGCCCAAAACGAAGTCCCTTCGATCGCCGCTCTCCAGACGACGGGCCGACCCCCTGCCAAGATCCCGCCATGCTTCTCTTTGAATTTCGCTCGGTCGCTTGCTGGACCGCGTTGACGTTGCTTTGGTCATGGTCGACCGTGAAGGTAAACGCCGTCGAGCGGAGTTACGCGGGTGCCGCGGAACCCAAGACCGACCCAGCCATCTATGGCGAAGGCGTCAGGACGACGCCGTGGCAGAGTCCCGAACAAGAACGTTCGGGCTTTCATCTGCCCCCGGGGTTCGAGGTGCGACTGTTTGCATCGGAGCCGCAGATCGCCAAGCCACTCAACATGGCTTTCGATTCTAAAGGGCAGTTGTGGCTCACTCAAAGCACGACGTACCCCTACGCGGCAGAGAGTGGATCGTCGCCGCAGGACGCCGTGATGATCCTGTCGGACAACGATGGTGATGGTCACGCCGAATCGATTCGGCAGTTCGCCGGCGACTTGAACATCCCCATGGGCTTGCTGCCGTACGGCGATGGATGCCTGGTGTTTAGCATCCCCAACCTGCTTTATCTGCGCGACACCGATGGCGATGGAGTCTGCGACAAGCGCGATGTCGTGCTTGGCCCCTTCGATACTAGCCGCGACACCCATGGCATGATCAATGCTCTGCGAGATGGCCATGACGGCTGGATCTATGCCTGCCATGGCTTCAACAACCGCAGCGAGGTCACCGGCGCCGATGGGCATACCATCCGCATGCAATCGGGAAACACGTTTCGTTTTCGCCCCGACGGTAGCCGTGTTGAACTGGTGACACAGGGACAGGTCAACCCTTTCGGTATGACCGAAGATGACTGGGGATATCGCTACTCAGCGGACTGTCACAGTAAGCCGATCACTCAATTGATTCCAGACGCGTGCTACCCCAGCTTTGGACGACCACACGACGGTCTGGGCTTCTTGCCACCGATGATCGATCACTTGCATGGCAGCACGGCCATCTCCGGGATCCAGTACCTTTCTCCGCATTCGGAGATCGTCCCGCTTCGCGGTCAGATGATCAGCGGCAACGTCATGACGTCACGAATCAATCGAAACCGCGTGAGCTATCTTGGCGCGACTGCCGTGGGTGACGAGCTTCCCGACTTCCTGACGTCGGATGACCCTTGGTTCCGTCCGGTGGACATCCAACACGGCCCGGACGGCAATCTGTACGTCGCAGACTTTTACAACCGGATCATCGGACACTACGAAGTCCCGTTGACTCATCCGGGCCGCGACCGCACCAGCGGCCGCATCTGGCAAATCCGCTATTCGGCCCAGCCAACCGATGGCGAATTGTCTGAGACGACAGACGCCGATGCGTCGTCGGTCGCCGATCATCTGAAACAGCTCGGCAGCGAATCCCTGGTCGATATCCATCGCTTTCAGACTCTTCAACCCAAACGCAAGATCGCTTGGCTAAGGGTCGGGGCGGATCGAGGTGGCGTCCCAGCGTTTCGGCAACTTTGCCACAACTCACTTCGGGATCAAAATCCGCATGTTGCTCGAGCCGCCGCCGAATCACTCGGTCGGCTTGAAACACATGATGCAGACCATTTGCTCAATGATGTCGAGCTGCTGCTCAATCGACTCAGTTCTGTGGATCCAACGGACGTCGTCCTCAGACAGTCGCTGCGGATCGCGGTCCGCAATCGAATTCGCCAGTTGTCCGGCGATGCGGTCTGGCAGCAGCTGGAAACGACTCTTGTCGACTCGCCGCAGGCCAACGAATTCGCATCGATCTTGTTGGCGTTGCCCAATCATCGCGCCAGCACTTGGCTGCTGACCTACCTGCAATCCTCCAACAACCACGCATCGTCAGACGCCGATGAGCGTGAGACGTTGGTTCGGCATGCGTCCAAACATGCTTCCCTGGACCTTCAAGATGCGTGCGTCAAGGTCGCGAAGACGATGGCTGGTCCATCACTGGACCGTCAAGCTGAATTGGTCGATCTCATTGCCGGAGACTTGAACCAACCCTCCGAGGCGTTGTCGGGTTGGGCCCTGGAAATCGCCACTCGGTCGCTGGCGACGTTCGTTAAGACCCCGGACTCCGCTCCTGTCGTGGGTTGGACCGATGACCGAGGACTGACCTGGCCCAGCCAGCCCCGACCGCGACCGTCAGGTCAATCCGCAGAGTTGGCCAGCAGCCATCCGCTGGGGGAACGGCACACGGGCGTCTATCGCTCCGATGCATTCCCCGCACCGCCTTCGCTATCGTTCTGGATCGCCGGACACAACGGGCCTCCTGGCAAGCCCGACCTGCAGCAAAATTACGTGCGCCTCGTCAGCGAATCTAACTCTGCTGAACTCTTTCGAGCCTCACCCCCGCGAAGCGACACCGCCACTCAGGTCAACTGGGACACGTCCCGCGTCGAAGGCACTCCTGTGCGTCTTGAGATCGTCGACGGTGACGATGGCAAAGCGTACGCCTGGCTGGCGGTCGGGCAAGTCTCGCCCGAGTGGGTCCAGTTTGGAGAGACTTGGCAGAAACTCAGCTTAGCCACGCGTCTGATCAAGCAATACGAGTTGGATGATCTGGCATCCATGGTGCTTCAGATCGCTTCCGATGAACGCTTGTCGGTGAAGCGCAAGCTAGCCTTGGCTGGGGCGTTGCCAAGCGTGCGAGCCACCGCCGAGCTGCGTGCGTTGACCAACATGGCTCTCCAGGCCGATCTGCCAGCCGAATTGAATGCCTCGATTCTCGACTGCGCGATGGGCAAGCAAACGTTGGACGTTGGCTTGGCGAAACAGACTGCATCGTTCCTCTTGATCGACGGGCAACGTACGTTCGCCCGCATCTGGACGGGCGAAGGAGCTTCGCTGGATACGCTCATCGACCTCTGTGCGTCTGGATCGATCGCGCCAAGTGTGCTTGCTGATAGCAAGATCGCTCCGGTCCTCTCTGCCCGCGCCAATGCACAGCAGAACATTCGCATCGAATCGTTGACCCTGCGATCCGGCCCCACCGACCAGAAGCAAACGCAGCGTTTGAATCAACTCGCTAAGAATATTGCCACGTATAGCGGAGATCGGACAACCGGCCAGCAGCTCTACAAGAAGCACTGTATCGCTTGTCACCAACTTCGTGGCGAAGGCGCCGTCGTCGGCCCACAACTGGACGGCGCGGTCGCACGAACTCCGCAACGGTTACTGCAAGACATTCTGACTCCGAATCAAAACGTGGACGAAGCGTTTCACATGGTGAGCCTGCTGCTTGACGATGGCCGCGTTATCGTTGGTTCGATCCAAGCAGAGGACTCTAAGGTCGTCCGCGTCGCCGATCAATTGGGCAAGTCAACCGACATACCCATTGATACGATCGAAGTCCGCAAGCCCTCGCGTCAATCCCTGATGCCATCCAACTTTGGCGACCTACTAAGCGATCAGGATTTCGCCGACATGATCGCCTTCATCAAGGCTTCTGTTCGCTGAACTCAAGCCGAGCGAAAATGACGTGACCGTCGACCAATTGCAAGTTGCAGCGTTACCGTTGCTTGATCGGCGTTCCCGCCGCCGGATCGGCGTCAACAAGGCGTGTCACCCGGGCCTCCGGCTCAGCAAACCGTGTCGGTGGTCGACTGGGAGACGGGAGGAAATTCAGCAGCGGCGACGTTTGTCTGGATAGAGGGACGCGTGCCGAATGCGCCGGCGCAATGGCACCAGCCAAACGAATTGTGGGCAAGCGTTGGTCGGGTTGCCCGACCACAGTCATGCCGCCGGCAACCACGATGGCCCTGGGCGAAATGCCCGAACCCGCGTAGGACTCAAGCTGCGAAACGTTGCCAGTCAACGTGAGCGTCTCGCCGGCGATCGCGAAGTGAACGCTCAACGCGTCGTAGGCCACCTCCCCTTGCACCTGAGTAGCGAGATTGGGTGGTACCAGTCCGGGAAGGACGGTAAGCCTCAAGTGCTCGCTAAGGGACGCTAGAAGACTTCGATCCATCGTACCGCTCAGGGCCGTAAAGTGTCCCGACGCGGAATCACACTTGCCCTGCTGATTCAAGCGACAGCGGGCCAGACTTAACGTGACGCGTTGCCCGGTCATTCGACGGGGCAGTCCCTCCATCAATCGTGAGAGGTCGATCTGGGTGAACCGGCTGCCGCTCAAGTCAACGCGATAGCCGCTAGGTGTCTGCTCCCACTTCAAAGTGCCACGATAGCGAGCTTCCTCGCCAAAACGTCCCATGATCGGCAGATAGTCCGCCAGGACAGAGCAGGGCAGGGCGGTTGGCCCGGTTTGAAGCGTCCACCGAGTCAACGGCGGTACCTGACTTCGATCACGGCGGACACCAACCTGGATCGGCGGGTCGCTGGGGCTTTGATTGGCAGTGCGAAAATGAACAGAGGCCTCAACGATCTTGCCGGTTTGCTGCACACGCGCCTGAACGTCGGTGAACGTCAACGAGGATAGTCCGCCGTGAACGGTCAGATCGCTTGCGATGATCCGATTTCCCTTGGGAGACAGCTGCTCGGGCGCGCACAGGTACCGATCGTGAAACAGCTTCCAGACAGAACTCAGCTCGCTGGACTGCAGTTCCGGTGATCGCAGCATCAGGACAAACTCGTCACCGTCTTCGCTGCGAACCACTTCCCGAATCTTTCCGACCTCTCGGTCGGTCTCCTGGTCGCGCAAGCGCACCTTCGTCAGCTGCCAGACATCAGGTTTGCCCTGGTACAGCGAGTCAAACTGAATTCGCAGTCCGGTGCGGGTCAGCAGAGTCTGCTCCAAATTCCGATGAACGCGGCCGTGGTACCAGGGCGTCCAAGTCAACAGGATCATGCCGACCACCAACAAGGTCGGAACTGCGCAGCAGAACAGAAACAGCAGGCGAGCGATCGCGCGGCTGGTTCGTTCATGCATGGTGAAGTGTTTCCGTTTACAGTGTTCTCAATTGCGTCATGTGCAGTTTTATTTCACCCTCCCTCCGGGAGGGTCGCGAAGCGAGCCTAAGCAAGTTCACGTGGGGAGGGCGCCGTGCATTCGCTGTATGCCCAAACAGCCGTGAACCCTCCCCGAAGACTCGTTCCTCGCCTTCGACCCTCCCAGAGGGAGGGTGACATTGGTAAGTCCCTTGCATTGATGAACTTGAAAACTGCACGACCTCCTTGTGGAAGGGTCGGACGCGGACCAACGCCTCGTTTCGATGCCGTCGGCCTGAGAGGGCCCTCCCCGGCCAACTTAGACTCCCGAGGCTTCTCCACGGCAGAGTACCGAAAAACCGGCCCCGGCCAATAGTCTGATGTGCCGTGCAGCCGATGGGATACTTGCCCCGGCCCAATCATGTGGGCCCGGTTTCCCTGCAGTCCCTTTCCCAGCAGCCCTTGCCGGAATTGGCGGGTCCTGGCTATCCTACGGGGCCGCGGGTAGCTGTACTTAGCCAGCCGCCCCCCACGACAACCATGCGAGCATTGCCATGAAAGAAGGCATCCACCCGAACTACCAAGAAACGACCGTGACCTGTGGTTGCGGCACCAGTTTCAAAACCCGCAGCGTCCGCCCGGAGCTGAAGATCGACATCTGCAGCGAGTGCCATCCCTTCTACACCGGGAAACTGAAGTACGTCGACACGGCGGGCCGAATCGACAAATTCCAAAAGAAGTTTGCCGCCGGAACTTACGCCAGCCTCGGCAAAAAGGGCAAGAAGAAATAGCCTGGCCGCTTTCGGCTGTCACAAAATCGAAGCCGCACAGTCTCCGCTTCCAGCGCGGATACTTGCGGCTTTTTTCGTATCCCACGCTTTTCTCGCTTCTCGTTTCCCAGATCCGACCGCCTCATGAGCTCGATTCGAGACACGCTGGAAGAGAAGCTGGCACGCTTCGAACAGCTCGAACAGGACATGTCGAATCCCGACGTGCTCGGGGACGGTGCCCGCATGAGCGCGACCGCTCGAGAACATGGCTCGCTGGCCAAGTTGGCCAATTCGTACCGCGACTTCAAACGCCTGTCGGACGAGATTCGCGAATGCGATGAGATCGCCGAGGCAGCCGACGACGCGGACGAAAAGGAAATGGCCGAGGCAGAAAAAACGACCTTGCGCGGCCGACGCGAGCAGATTTGGGAAGACCTGCTGTCCATGACTGTGGGCGGGGAGGACTCACACCGCACCCGTTGCGTCATGGAAATCCGGGCCGGCACCGGCGGCGAAGAGGCTGCGCTGTTTGCTCGTGATCTGTTCGAGATGTATCGCCGATACGCCGAAGCGAAAGGCTGGAAGACGGAGATCATGGACGCCAGCGCCAGCGACATGGGTGGCTTCAAAGAAGTCACGCTGACGTTGGAAGGCGATAGCGTCTACCGCGACCTTCAGTACGAATCGGGCGGCCACCGAGTACAACGCGTCCCCGAAACCGAGACTCAGGGCCGCGTCCACACGTCGGCCGCCACTGTCGCGGTGATGCCCGAACCCGAAGACGTTGAGGTGGAGCTGAAGTCCGACGACTACCGAGTCGACAAGTTTGGCGCTTCCGGCCCGGGAGGCCAGCACGTCAACAAGACTGAATCGGCCATTCGACTAACACACCATGAAACCGGCATCGTGGTTCAGTGCCACGACGAGAAGAGCCAGCACAAGAACTTGGCCAAAGCCCTGCGAGTCTTGAAGGCCAGGATCTATGAAAAGAAACGCGAAGAGGAAGCCGCCAAGCAGGCCGAAGAACGCAAAGGCTTGATCGGCTCCGGTGATCGCAGTCAACGCATTCGGACCTACAACTTTCCGCAGAACCGATTGACGGACCACCGCATCAACCTCACGCTCTACAAACTGGATCAAATCATCGCCGGCGACGTCGGCCCCGTGACCGAAGCGTTGATCGAATTCGACCGCGACCAGCTTCGCGGTGACATGATCGACTAGCCGATCCCGTATCGACACGCCCCCGATTCGACGCTCACGAGCGCAACCATTCCATGTCGAAGACCACGGAAGAGCCCTGGACGGTCCTGCGACTGCTGGAGTGGACTACCAATTTCTTTAAGACCAAAGGTAGCACCGCGGCTCGATTGGACGCAGAAGTCTTGCTGGCCCATGCCAGAGACTGCGCACGCATCGAGCTCTACACCTCGTTTGGCGAAGTCCCGGACGAAGAACAGCTGGTAGCCTTTCGCGAAATGGTCAGGCGGCGCGCCGAGGGAACGCCGGTCGCCCAGTTGGTTGGCTATCGCGAATTCTACTCGCTCCGCTTTCGCGTCGATGATCGCGTTCTGATTCCAAGACCCGAAACCGAGCACTTGGTGACGGAAGCTCTTGACCACATCAAGTCGATTGACCGTGACGACACCGTTCACATAGCGGACATCGGTACCGGAAGCGGTGCCATCGCAATCGCAC
>JBCCUO010000136.1:0-7769 GCA_039196805.1 Planctomycetota bacterium
GATCGCGATCGCAAGCTGAACAGCATGAAGCGAGGCGACGAGCTTCGCAGCGGTGTTCTGCAGATGGTCAAGGTCTACATCGCCACCAAACGCGTGATCAGCGTTGGCGACAAGATGGCCGGACGCCACGGGAACAAAGGGGTGATCGCCAAGATCTTGCCGATCGCCGACATGCCGTTCCTGCCTGATGGAACTCCGATTCAGATCATGCTAAATCCCCTGGGCGTGCCCAGCCGGATGAACGTGGGACAGATTCTGGAGACTCACCTGGGTTGGGCCGGTGCCAAGCTTGGTTTCCAGGCGATCACGCCGGTGTTTGATGGCGCCAGTGAAGCGGACATCAACAAGGCCTTGGACGAAGCGGGCTTGCCCAAGCATGGCAAGGCGCGGCTGATTGATGGTCGCACCGGTGAGCCAATGGAACAGGAAACCACCGTTGGCTACATCTACATGCTGAAGCTTCACCACTTGGTCGATGACAAGGTTCATGCACGAAGCACTGGACCTTACTCGTTGATCACTCAGCAGCCGCTGGGAGGCAAGGCTCGCTTCGGCGGTCAGCGTTTCGGCGAGATGGAAGTCTGGGCGCTGGAAGCCTATGGCGCCGCGTACATCCTCCAAGAGTTGCTGACGGTCAAGAGCGACGATGTGGAGGGTCGTACCAAGATCTACGAATCGATGGTCAAAGGCGAAAACACATTGGAAGCGGGCACGCCGGCCAGCTTCGATGTGTTGACTAACGAGATTCGTGGCCTGGCACTCAACATGCAGCTTGAAAAGCGCCCGATCTAAGGCTGCTGACAGCGTCCTTCGGATTTATTGGTCGCTCCTCGAGCGACATCGCGGCCCACCGCCGCCCCTCAACTCAACCCCATGCCAATAGCTAACAGCTAATCGCTAGGAGCTAACGAATGTCGACAGGCGAAACCAGCAACTACGATCGCATCAACGACTACGCTTCGGTCCGGATCTCCTTGGCACGCCCCCAGGACATCAAGAGCTGGTCGTTCGGCGAGGTCAAGAAGCCGGAAACGATCAACTACCGAACGTACCGTCCCGAAAAGGACGGTTTGTTCTGCGAGCGGATTTTCGGACCTGAAAAGGACTGGGAATGTGCCTGCGGCAAGTATCGCGGCATGAAGTACAAAGGGATGATCTGCGATCGATGCGGCGTGAAGGTCACGCACAGCCGTGTTCGCCGCAAGCGAATGGGTCATATCGAATTGGCCGCGCCTGTGGTCCACATTTGGTTCTTCAAGGCGATGCCGTCTCGGTTGGGCAACCTGCTGAGCATGAAGACCAGCTCGCTGGAAAAGGTGATCTACTTCCAGGATTACGTCGTCATCGATCCGGGGACGACCGAGCTGGAGCCTCAGTCATTGTTGACCGAAGAGGAGTTCCGCGCCGCTCGAACGCAGTACGGTCCCGGATCGTTCGAAGCGGACATGGGTGCCGAAGCCGTCCGCAAGCTGCTCAATAAGCTTGATTTGGTCCAGTTGTCTGAGCAGCTTCGCCAAGAGCTGGAAGAGACCGGCAGCAAGCAAAAGAAAAAGGATCTGATCAATCGGTTGAAGATCGTCGAATCGATCCGTGACAGCGATAACCGTCCCGAGTGGATGGTCCTGGACGTGATCCCGGTCATTCCGCCCGACCTGCGTCCGCTGGTGCTGCTGGACAGCGGCAACTTTGCGACCAGCGATCTGAATGACCTGTACCGCCGGATCATCAACCGGAATAACCGTCTTCGCAAGCTGGTCGATTTGAATGCTCCGGAAGTGATCATTCGCAATGAAAAGCGAATGCTTCAGCAGTCGGTCGATGCGTTGTTTGACAACAACCGCTGCAAACGACCTGTGTTGGGGTCGTCCAATCGACCGCTGAAGTCGCTGACCGACATGATCAAAGGTAAGCAGGGTCGTTTCCGCGAGAACCTGCTGGGTAAACGTGTCGATTACTCGGCGCGAAGTGTGATCGTGGTTGGTCCCCGCCTCAAACTTCACCAGTGCGGACTTCCCAAAAAGATCGCCTTGGAGCTGTATCAGCCGTTCATCATTCGGCGCCTGAAAGAGCTGGGCCACGCGGACACGATCAAGTCCGCCAAAAAGATGCTCGAGCGCAAAGACGAAGAGGTTTGGGACATTCTGGAACAGGTGATTACCAATCACCCGGTCCTGCTGAACCGAGCCCCGACGCTTCACCGCATGGGGATTCAAGCGTTTGAACCGACTTTGGTCGAAGGCAACGCGATCAACCTGCATCCGCTGGTCTGCAAGGGATTCAACGCCGATTTCGACGGTGACCAGATGGCAGTCCACTTGCCGCTTTCCATCGAAGCTCAGGTGGAAGCCCACACGTTGATGATGAGCACCAACAACGTGTTCGCGCCTTCCAACGGAAAACCAATCATGAGTCCTTCGCAGGACATTGTGATGGGTTGCTACTACATGACCGTGGAGCTTCCCGGACGCAAGGGCGAAGGGATGATCTTCAGCGGTTACGAAGAAGTCGAGATGGCCCTGTCATTGGGCATCGTCGAGCTTCACAGCAAGGTCAAGATGCGGCTGCCAAGGTGGCAAAAGCTGAAGACGGACGACGATAGCGGCGAATACGGCGCGACCATCGACACCACGCCGGGTCGAATCCGCTTCAATCGGATGCTTCCCAAGGGGATGGATTTCTACAACCGCGCGATGCGCAGCGGGGACCTCTCCGGATCGATCAGTGACTGCTATCAGCGACTGGGCCGAAAGGCGACGATCCACTTGCTGGACGACATGATGCAGTGCGGGTTCCGCGAATCGACCCGTAGCGGCCTTTCCTTTGCAACCGATGATTTGGTGACCCCGGACACCAAACAGAAGTTCATCAAGGACGCTGAGAAGGAGGTCATGAAACACCGCAAGAATTACGACCGCGGGATGATGACCGGTAAAGAACGGTACAACCAAGTCCTGGATGCTTGGACGCACGCTCGGGAAGCGATCACGACCGACATGATGGCGGCCATGGAGAACGACGTTCGCGAAGGCGGATGGTACGTCAATCCTGTGTTCCTGATGTCGCACTCTGGTGCTCGTGGTGGTATCGAACAGATCCGTCAGCTGGCGGGCATGCGGGGTCTGATGGCCAAGCCGACTGGTGAGATCATCGAAACGCCGATCAAGGCGAATTTCCGCGAAGGCCTGTCGGTGCTGGAGTACTTCAGTTCGACGCACGGTGCTCGAAAGGGCCTGGCCGACACCGCGCTCAAGACGGCGGACAGTGGATACCTGACGCGAAAGCTGGCCGACGTCGCGCAAAACGTCGTTGTCACGATGGACGATTGCGGAACGACCCAGGGCATCACCAAGGGTGTTGTCTACCGTGGCGAGAAGGTCGAGCTTCGCTTGGCCGACTCGATCAATGGTCGTGTCAGCCTCAAGTCAATTGTCAATCCGGTGACTGACGAAGTCGTTGTGGCGGCCAGCCAGATGATCACGCCGGAGATTGCCAAGAACATTGAGGCGATGGGCTTGGAGAAGATCCAGGTTCGCACACCGATGTTCTGCGACGCTCCCCTGGGTGTTTGCCGTCGCTGCTACGGCATGGACATGTCGACCGGCAATTTGGTCGAAGAGGGCATGGCCGTCGGCATCATCGCCGCTCAATCGATCGGTGAACCCGGTACGCAGCTGACCATGCGTACCTTCCACATCGGAGGTAGCGTCAGCAAGCAGGTCGAAGATAGCGACTTGAAGTGCAAGCGGGGCGGAATCGTCCGGCTGACACGAATGCGTGCCGTGACCAACACCGAAGGACGCGACATCGTGTTGACGCGAAATGGCGAGATCACGCTGGTCGATGACCGCGGTCGCGAGATCGAGACGCACGAAGTTCCAACCGGTGCCACGCTGATGGTCAAAGACGGGGACACCGTCGAACCGAGTCAGGTGCTGTGCGAGTGGAACCCGTACTCGATTCCGATTCTGTCGGAAGTCGATGGTCGAATTCGCTTCGAGGACATCGTCGAAGGCGAGACGATGCGGACCGAACGTGAGGCCAGCGGCAACCTGCGAATGATGATCGTCGATCACAAGGGTGACCTGCACCCACAAATCGTGATCGAGGACCAGGACGGCAAGCCACTCGACGTCCAGTACCTGCCTGAACGTGCCATGATCACCGTGAAGGAGGGCGAAGAAATCACGCCGGGTACGGTGGTTGCCGAAATGCCTCGCGAAGCGGGTGGCGTCCACGACATCACCGGTGGTTTGCCCCGTGTGACCGAGATCTTTGAAGCTCGCAAGCCAAAGGATCCGGCTGTCATCGCCGAAGTCGATGGAACGGTCGAGTTGCTGACCGAGCGGAAGCGTGGCAAGCGAACCATCATCGTTCGAAGCGAGTCAGGGATCGAACGCGAACACCTGGTGCCACCCGGAAAACACTTCCTGGTCCACTCCGGAGACATTGTCAAGGCGGGACAAGCCTTGGTCGATGGTCCCTTGGTCCCGCACGATATCCTACGGGTCACCGGGGAAGAGGCGGTCCAACAGTACCTACTTCACGAGATCCAGCAGGTGTATCGATCGCAGCGGGTCGAGATCAACGACAAGCACGCGGAGATCATCATCGCGCGGATGCTGCGAAAGGTGAAGATCGAAACCAGTGGCGATACCAACTTGCTTCCTGGTTTGGTGATGGATCGATTCCAGTTCCGCCAAGCCAACCAAGAGCTGGCCGACTGTATCAAGGTCTCCGCTCCGGGAGACAGCGACTACACCGAGGGCACGATCATTCCTCGCGAAACGTTCGAACAAACGAATGCTCAAGTGGAAGCGATGGGTGGAACACCGGCCAAGGGCAAACGCCCCAAGTCGGCGACCGCCAGTACGCAGTTGCTGGGGATCACGAAGGCTGCTGTTCAGTCGAACAGTTTCATCAGCGCGGCTTCGTTCCAAGAGACGACCAAAGTACTGACCGAAGCGGCGCTCGCCGGCAAAGTCGACCACCTGGTTGGTTTGAAGGAGAACGTCATTCTGGGTCACCTGATTCCCGCCGGAACCGGCTTCCGCATCTTCCAAGAAGCGGAGGTCAACTACCAACGCGAAGCGATGGAAGAGATGGCAGGTGCGGGCGCATCCGGACTGGAAGAGAGCTTCCCGCTGTTGAACGCCGGAGCCGAGGGTGGCGAGCCCGCCGCGCCAGCACCAAGCGAGTCGACCGAAGCCTAGAGACGGGTCGATTCAAATCATTTGCCCCGTCAGCCGGCACGCACTAGCGTCCGGTTCCCGTCAGCCAACACGCGTTGGCGTCCAGTTCCCTTCAGCCGCAACGCGCTAGCGCCCGGTTCCCCAATCAACCTCGTCGCCTTTTCTCTTGACGTCGCCTCGTTCGACGTTGCGAGTGGGGGATGACGTGAATTGATCGAACGTTCCCTACCCGCGAAGTGTGTCAACAACCGCACAGAGAGACCTAGCATGAGCGACCCGACCGTACGCGGCGTTGTCCATCTGATTGAAGAAACCAAGACGTATGGCCAGAAGGGTTTTCGTAAACGTTTGGTCGTCTTGGAGCAGGACAAAGGAAGCTTCACGAACTACGTCCCGGTCGACTTCACGCGTGATGATTGCGACAGCGTGGACGAGATGTCCGTGGGAAACGAAGTGGAGATCACGTATCGATTGAGTGGACGTAAGTGGCAGCGTGATGCCAACAGCGAAACCAAGTACTTCCTGAATGCGGAAGCGATCTCGTTCAAAGTACTGGCGGGCGGCGAGTCGACTGACGGCCCCAGCTTTGATCCCAACGCAGCCTTCAGCGAAGCGGCCGACGACGACGAAGCCCCCTTCTAAGTCGCCGATCACTGTGACCGAAGCGTTCTTCCACACGCCGCTACGACCGGCGACTTTGGTGGACTTCTCTTGAGGCGACGGAGACCTTTCGCCTAGGCTGCCGTCTTAGCGACGCCACCTTTGTTATGTCGCTTGCATGTGGACGCCATGTTTGTGATCGCAAGACACTACGGACAGCTTGGAAACCGTCTGCTGTTGTATGCGCATTTCATCGCGGCGGCGCGTCACTATGGTGTGCCGGTGTGGAACCCCAGCTTCGCCGAATACGCAGAGTATTTCCCGTCGACGCGGCAAGACTTGCTGTGCCGCTTCCCCAAGTCGTCATCCTCCCTGGCTACGCCTTCGCTGTGGCAACGACAATGGCTGCAGCGAGCGGTCTACCTGCCGACACGCGCGGCCGCGCATGTGAGACTTAACCGTTTTCCCTTTCATGTCATACGACTAAAGGGAGACCAGCAGTGTGACCTGACTTCAGATCAGGTTGCTGATCGAGTTCGCACGGGCCGGCCGATCTTGTGTCAGGGCTGGCTTTTTCGCAGCCTCGACTGGTTCCTGCGGTATCGCGACGACACTTGCCGGCACCTGCAGCCACTGGACGTCCACCAGCACGCGGTTCAGCAGACGATGCAAAAAGCCCGCGATGCTTCGGACGTGGTGGTTGGCGTCCACATCCGCCAAGGCGACTACAAGGATTTCTTGGGCGGAAAGTACTTCTACACGACCACGCTGTACCGCCGCTGGATGGATCAAATCGCGCAGCACCTCGGAACGGCAAGCGTTCGCTTCTTGATTTGCAGCAATGGCGAGGTCGACTGGCAGCAGTTCGCTGGACTCTCGGTCCAGCCCGGCCCCGGGCATCTGGTTCAGGACCTGTACTCGCTTGCCCAATGCGATCTGATCATTGGGCCTCCCAGCACATTCACGCTGTGGGCTGCCTACTACGGCGACGTTCCAAGAATCGAATTGTCGCGGCGCGATCAGACGATCGACGAGTTGCCGCTTCGCCGGGCCGAAGCGGCTTAGAAGTACGTCGAAGCGGTCGCAAAGCTTGCGGAAAGTCTCGGCTCTGGCGATTTGGGCGCGTGAATGAGCGGCGGCGTCTTCGAAAACCTTCGCCGCGTCCTCGCTGCTTGAGCTATGGCTGGCCTTCCTTTTCGAGCGCGGCGCTGACCAGGTAGCTGGACCAGAAAAAGGGCTCGTTGCCGGTTAGATTTTCCAGCTTGGACTCTTCTTTGGTCAGCATCGGCTCTTCGGACGGTGCCAATTCGGTTTGGCTTAGGATCTTGCGCGCTCGCTGCCAACCTTTGGCCATTCCGATAAACGGAACCTCCTGCGCTAACTCGCGGACTCCGATTACGGTGGACTCGCCACCCACCGGCCAACGCGAAAGCATCACTTCGCGAACGCCCGCTGCGTGAAGTCCACAGAGCGTCAGGAAGACCTCACTGCCGTCGCCCATCTTGCCGCTGGCGACTGCCGATCGGAAACCAGCCAAGACGACGGTCCGGGGGCTGGCCGCTGGAAATCGAAGCCACGATTTGAGTGAACCTTGAGGCGACGACGCGTCGTAAGAGGCGACGCTGAACTCCAACGGGTTGGCAGGATCCATGCCTCGCGCGGAGGCAACCAACAGATGTCCGATTTGGTTTCCCAGCAAGCTTCCGGGCACCGGCGGTTCGCTGGGCAGGCGCACGGCCGGATCCAGCGCTTGCATCAGTGACTCGATCTTGGACTGGTTCGCATCCAAGTCTGCCGGAGCGAAGAAACGTCCGGCAGCGACGCCAAGTGTCCGGAGGGTCGCCGGTTCGGCAGCTGGTTGGATCGCCAAACCGGGCGTTGGCGCGTACTGAACCATCGTTGACTCACCCAACAGCGGTCCGTCTCGGTCGCCAATCGGCAATAGCTCGAAGGGCAAGTACCACAGTGGTCCGTCTGGCA
>JBCCUO010000137.1:0-7768 GCA_039196805.1 Planctomycetota bacterium
ATAAAGACATCGATAACACGGACCAGCACCCTTTCCTGGGACGTCCAGACCAAAGACCGACGCCTGCCCTTCGAAGCGAAAGATGCTGCCGTAGCAGTTGGGTTTCTTCAAGAACACGCAAACGTCGTTAACCAGGTAGCGCGTCGCAAAGTTGTCCGTGCCGTCGATGATGATGTCATAGTTCGAAGCGATCCGCATCGCGTTGGAACTGGTGAAAGCTTCGTCGTGCTTCTCGACCTGCACCAACGGGTTGATGCTGGCAAGCGATTCGGCGGCAGAGTCCACCTTGGCACGCCCCACGTCGTCACTTCCGTGAATGATTTGACGCTGCAGATTGGAATAGTCGACACGGTCAAAGTCGACAATCCCGATCCGCCCAACGCCGGCGGCTGCCAGGTAGAGACTGACGGGAGATCCTAGTCCGCCAGTCCCAACCACCAAGACGGAAGCTTGCTTGAGCTTCGCTTGCCCCTCGGCGCCGACTTCAGGCAATGTCAGATGCCGCGCGTAGCGGGTCTTTTCTTCGCGGGTCAGTTCTTGGGAAAGGTCGGTCAATCGGTCGCCTGCCGTGTGAGATTTCGCAAGGCTGTCATCCACCGGCAATGGCCGGAACCAACAAAATTTCGTCCGACTCTTTCAGCGCGATGGATTGGTCGTCTAAGTCACGAATGTTCTGGTCATTGACAAATACATTGACAAAGGAAACGAGCACGCCCGAGTCATCAAGCAGACTTGAACGAAGCTCGGGATGAATCGACACCAACTCCTGCAGCGCCGATGCGACCGAGACGGCGGTCACGTCAACGTGACTTGCACCCCCGGTGTGTTTACGAAGGGCTGTTGGGATGATGATCTTCATGACGGAGTTGGTTTGGCGATGGGAGGCAAATGGCCGCATCGACGGCAGTCGCCACGTCGGCTGACCTTCAGCACATCAAACCGCATGTCGCGAAGGTCCATTTTAAGCAGCCGATCGCTGAGCGGGCTACCAATTCCGGCAAGGGTCTTGATGGCTTCCATGGCGGCCATGCAACCGACGGTCCCAGAGACCGCGCCGAAGACGGGAAACTCACGCGTCCAATTGGGCGGCGTTTCGGGAACCAGGCATTCCAGGCAAGCGGATTCGCCCGGAAGGACCGTAGTGATTTGCGCTTCCAGTTCATACATGGCACACTCGACCATCGGCTTTCCTTGCGCGACCGCTTGCGTGTTCATCGCAAACCGCTCTTCAAAAAGCGGGGCGCAATCGACGATCAAGTCGCATTGGCTAACCAACTCGGGCGCGTTGGACTCATTGACGTTCTCACCAACCGCGACAATCTCCAGTCGAGGATTCAGTTCCAAGAGTCGGCGACGGATCGATTCAATTCTTGGCCTGCCGATCCAGTCGTGCGTCATCAAGAGTTGACGGTTCAGGTCACTCGGTTTCACATTCCCAGCGTGAGCGAGTACCAGCTTGCCGACCCCGGCAGCAGCCAGCTCGTAGGCAACCACGCTGCCAACACCACCGACCCGCGAAACCATCACCGAAGCGGCCTTCAGCTTCTCCTGGCCCGATTCCCCAAAATCCGAAACCCACATTTGCCACTGATAGGTAGCACGTTCTTCGTCCGTGAGCGACTGCGTGGTGGGCATCAAGTACTGGCGAAGTAACTGCGAAAGCGGACCGGAAGTCAGCAAGGGTTCAGTAATGCGGACGGCTCGCTAGTCTAACGCGACACACGCTTGGTTCCTACCGAAGGGGCACGCGCGTTCCTCGTCTCATCGTGGGCTGACGCTTTCCGATGCAAGTTCGCACGCGACGATTCGATTAGCTACGCTAAGGCTCGGTGAAACCAGAGTGTCAGCCCGTCTGATCGGATGATGAATCGAAGCAGTTCCGCTTCTCCGACCTGTGCGGCGGCACACGGGCATCTCGTTGGTCGCATCTCGTTGGGGAAATAACGTGAACGATCGAGTCCGGATCATGTCGCCGAAGACGTCGGCTTTCGAGATTCACCCTGAGGTCACGGCGACGGTCACCCATGGCCGGAGAATCCATGCGATCAGAAAATGGCGTTTCGAACGTGAAACGCGTCAGCGCTGGTACTTGGGGTGATGACGCATGCTTTTCGTGATGGACTTCCACCGGCGTTTCTCTTCCAACATCACGTGCACGTCTTGCTGTCGCGTCTGGTAGGCAAGCTCACGTTGTAGTTTCTGAAAGCTTTCCAGCCGAGCCTTCGGCAACCGTCCCTCTTCGATCGCGGCAGTAACCGCGCAGCCTGGTTCCCCGCTGTGACCACAATCGCTGAATCGACATTCGGCTGACAGTTGCTCGATATCAGCGAACGTCTCGGCGACGCCGGCCTCGCCGTCCCACAGTTGGAGCTCGCGCATGCCGGGCGTATCGATCAAGAGTCCACCGCCGGGAAGTCGGATCAGCTGACGGTGCGTGGTCGTGTGTCGACCTTTGCCGATCTCGCGGATCGATTGCGTCACCTGGTACTGCGACCCAAGTAGGGAATTGATCAGCGTCGACTTTCCGACGCCTGACGATCCGAGCAAAGCTACCGTCTCACCAGCACCAAAGGTCGCTCTCAGTTCTTCCAGCCCGTTGCCACTGTGGCAACTGGTCACGTGGACGTCGACCGCTGCCGCTAGCTGCTGAATCGATTCCAGATCTTGGTCCAGATGCTGACATAGATCTGACTTGGTCAGCACGATGACGGGCGTCGCGCCACTTTCCCAGGCCAGGGTCAAGTACCGCTCGATCCGGCGTGGGTTGAGGTCGCGATCGAGCGAGCTGACAATCCAGACAAGGTCGATGTTAGCGGCAATCACTTGCTCTTCAGTGGCGGTGCCGGCCGCCCGACGAGAGAACTTCGACTTACGAGGCAACGTGCGGTGAATCACTGCCTCGGTGTCGCCAATCGGCTCGATCACCACCCAATCGCCAACAGCGGGCAGGTCAGCTGAAGAAAAGGATCGATGTCGAAGTCTCCCGCTAATCTGAGCGCTGAATTCCCCGGTCTCCGACTGAACATGGAAAAGCGTTCGATGCTCAGCGACAACACGAGCGGGCAGCCTAAGCGGTGTCGCCTCAAAGATCTCTTGCCGATCCCCGGTCCAACCCCACTCGCTCAGTGCATTTGTCATTTTGGCTGGGCAAAGCTGATGCGAAGAAACCACCACCACTCGGAACTTTACGGACACGATACATCGAGCTAGGTTCGCGGTGCCGTCAGTCGGCCTCACGCGCCTGTTGGAGGAACACGTGTTCATGGTTCCAATCAGCCGTTTTGCACCTCAACGCGTTGCATTTCCACCGCAATTGGCGACTATTGATGTGTGCGTTGTGGGCCCCGGGTTTTTTCGTCTCCAGGTTGCTTAGATGTCTGCGTCACCATCGTTCCCGACAACCCAGCTGACGCTCATCCGACGGATAGCGGATGCCTCTGATCACGAAGGATGGCAGCTCTTCTATCGTCGTTATGGCGACGTGCTGCGACGATGGGCTTCGCGATGGGGACTTCAGGAAGTGGATCAAGAGGATCTTGTTCAGAACGTCCTTCTTGAACTGACGCGGTGTGTCCAGAATTACTCGCCAAGCGGGCGTTTTCGTGGATGGCTCAAGACGGTGGCTCGACGGGCATGGTACGACTACACCCAGCGCCGGAAGTCACTTTCTCCCGATCATCTGACCAGCGACTTTGAAGCATTCATCCGTTCAAGTGAAGCTGCTGAGACGTTCTTGGACGCCCTCGAAGCTGAAGCGAACGCTGAGTTGGTGGAGGTGGCGAGCGAAAAGGTGCGTCAACAGGTCAGCGAAAACGCATGGCGTTCGTTCGAGATGATGTACTTGCAAGGGCAGTCAGGTGATACGGTCGCAGGGTATCTCGGCATCCAAACCGGAAGTGTGTATGTGTCTGCCTGCCGGGTGAAGCGTCGACTACGCGACGAGGTCGCTCGATTGAATGAGGACGAACTAGCATAGTCTCAATCGGACGACGTCCTGATTTGTTTCCACGCGCGGTTCAGCATCAATTTTCGACCGCGGTCATCTGGCCGCTCTTTCTGAAGCACGGACTCGGCTTGCTTCAAGATCGTCATCGCCTGCTCGGGGCTTCCGGCGTGATGGACGATTCGAGAGTACGTGATCGCAGTGGAGATCCAGTCGCCTTCAGTTGGCGGACTGTCCCACATCGATTCAAGTCGCGGACCGAGAAACACGATTGCGTCTCCGATCCGTTCTTGGTCCAGAAACATTCGGCTGATTTGGTAGAGCGACGACAACGTGCTTGCGTGGCGGACTCCAAGAACTTCGATGCGTTGGTCGGTCACCTTCTGCAAGAGCTCGATCGCTTCAGCGTGTTTCCCCTGACGCCACAACAGCATCGCGATGTCGCTTCGGGTGCCGATCGTACTGGGGTGTTGGATACCGAAGACTCGCTTTTTGGCAACATGGTTTTGCCGATGCATTGCCTCGGCTTCATCGAATCGGTTCAGTTTGACCATCATGAACGCCGCGTTTTGACGTGAGCCGAGCGTATCGGGATGATCATGCCCCAGGGCCTCTTCTGTTCGAGCCAAGTTGTCAGCCAAATGAATCGCAGCCAGCTCCTGCTGTCCGGAGCGAAAAAGCGCCGTGCCAATGTCTGAATGAATCGACAGCCACGTCTCGTTGGATTCCCCCAACGCTTTTCCACAATCGCTCAAAAGTGACTCCAGGTCGGCTAGCCGATCCGATGAGTCGTTCGGTGACGTGACATCGATGGCGAGGTGCTTTAGTCTGAACTGTCGCTCTTGATCTGGCGCCCAGCCTTCCGCGTATTGGCACTTTGAGCGAAGTGACTCAATCATGGAGGTAGCTTCGATTGATCGTCCCAAATCTAGCAAGCATTGGATGAGCGCCAAATGTGTATCAAAACGAAACTCATCCAACGGCAGCGAATCGATGATGGCATGACTTTGTTGTAAGTGGGGAAAGCTTGCGTCAGGATGTCCGAGGTCCAAGAAAAGGCTACCGATCGTCGTGCGAACAGCCGCCTCGCTGAGGGGCTCCTCTTCGAAACGACCTTCAATTCGCTCGGATGCAAGCTGCAATGCATCCACAACGGTCAGGTTGGGACCCTCAAGCTCCGGATGAGCTGCCCCAACCAAATCCTCCGTCAGGAATCGTAGCACCTCATTCGTTGCCTTCGCTGATTGATCAGCCTGGTCAAGTGCCATCAGCACCTGCTCTGCGCGACGCTGAGCCAGCTCAGTCTTCTGGGTGAGTTGCTGTGTGAATCGCAACCACGTCAGTAGCAATACAAAGATAAAGGTCATCGACACGGCGCCGACGCCGACACTGACCGGATGCCGTGCCACCCAATGACTGACTCGCTGGATCAGCGCTGGCGGCTGCGCATGGACCGGTCGCCCCTGAAGAAACCGCTCCAGGTCGTCTGACAACTCAGATACCATCGCGTAGCGATGAGATGGATGGTGCTGCAAGCACTTCATGCAGATTGTCTGCAGCTTTCTGGGCACCGAGGGGTTCAAGCTACGCGGAGTGATGATGTCGCTATGAATCACCGATTCGATCGTTGCTGCTGTGGTTTCGGCCTGATGTGGCGGACGACCTGTCAAGCATTGGTACAGGACCGCCCCTAACGCATAGAGATCGACCGCCGGAGTTGCCCAGCCTGGTCTAGCGAGCGCTTGCTCGGGCGGCATGTAGGCGGGCGTTCCAATCAGGTGTCCGGTTTGGGTTGGCCCCGTTGCAGTCTGTGTCCAATGAGCAAGTCCAAAATCGCTCACAACTGGACCCAGGTCTTCGCCATCTTGTTCACGAATCAGCAGATTGGCAGGCTTGAGATCACGATGAAGGATGCCGTCTTGATGGGCGGCCGAAATCGCCTGCGCCACATCGCGAATCAATCGCGCGGCATCGCGGTGTGGTAACGGACGACCATTGAGTCGCGACGCTAGGT
Source organism: Planctomycetota bacterium (assembly GCA_039196805.1). Lineage (GTDB taxonomy): Bacteria > Planctomycetota > Planctomycetia > Pirellulales > Pirellulaceae > JBCCUO01. The sequence continues at coordinate 5,958 of JBCCUO010000137.1, forward strand.
CGCCGCCGGGGATCCATTCCATTACCAGGTACGGAACCTCATTGGCTACGCCAAACCCGTAAATCGAAATGATTCCTGGATGCTGAATTTTTGCGGTTGCCTCCGCTTCACTCCGGAAGCGGACCGCATGTTCTGGTTCAATTGAATCCAGGATCTTGATTGCGACCCACCGACTTAGGCGAAGGTCCCGAGCACGAAAGACGGTTCCCGTTCCCCCTCGACCAAGTACATCGACCAGTTCATAGCCTTCGATCTGAACGTCGCGCTTCGCTCTACGTTCAGTTTCACCGCCCGGTTTCGTTCCCGAAGGAATGCCGGTATCGCTGACGCTGTCCGAGCGTTGAAGCGTTTCAACGGGTGACGTTGCATTCGGTTCGGCAAGCCTCCTAAGAGCGGCCTCTGTCGCCGCCCAGGTATCCCCGCTTGCCGCGATCCGATCGAGCGAATCTCGGCAAGTAGGGCACGACGCAAGGTGTGATTCGACATGCTGATCCGATTCACCCGACTCAACGATCCACGCAAGCTGTTGCTCGCTGAGGCAATCCCGTTTGGTGTCGCTTGATTCGATCTGTCGATTCATCAATTTATGCGTTGGCGGGCTAGAGCGTGTGGGCGGCCGTCAACGTTATCTCGGCCAGCGGAGTATGTCTTAACAACGATCTCGAAAAAGGGACGAAAAAAAGAAAGCTCGGGAAAACCGATAAGGATTGCCTCTGGGTCAGAGATTTCATGGGAAACGAACCAGTGTACCGCGATCATTCTCCGGATATCCCATGCTTCCAGGATTGAAGTCTCGCAAGCGAAACCGCCGACTCTCTCGCCGCACACTCATCAGCCAACAACTTGAGTCTCGCCAACTACTTGCCGGTGACCTGCAAAACCCAGAGTTTCGGTTCGACGTCAATGCCGACCAACGTGTGTCGCCCATTGATGCGCTGTTGGTCATCAACGAACTCAGCCGGCGGCTACTCTTTCGAAATGCTGAGCCGACGCCCGATCGCTTCTTCGACGTCAGTGGCGATGGCCGACTGAGCCCACTCGACGCGCTTCAGGTCATCAACGTCCTAGTTCGGGATCGCGTTGGACCGGAGATCGAAGTGGACCTTGCCAATGACTCGGGTGTCGACGGCGACCAAATCACAAACGACCCGCTGTTTGCCGGCCGTGTCAGCGACGAGAGCGGTGTCATTGAATTGTTTGTTCAGAGGGATGATCAGTCTTTGGAGCCGATTGATTTTGATCGATCGACAGGCGAGTTCGTGTTTGACCCAGGACTGCTACAAGAGGGCACCGATGATGGTACGCATCGTTTTCAGTTCCTCGCAACCGACGCGCAGCACCAGTCGTCTTCGCCGATTGAGATTGTTGTTCAACTGGACACGCAGGCGGAAGTTCCACAGATCGATCTGGATCCAGAATTCGACGATGGCGTCCAAGGAGATCAGATCACTACCCAGTCTCGAGTGCGTCTCTTGGGCCTTACCGAGCCAGGTTCGACGATTCGCGTTGACCTGGACGCGCAGACCAAGACCGTGACTGCCGATCAAGACGGCGAGTTCGCAATCGATCAGCTGTCCTTGCCCGGCGGAATTCGCGAAGCGGTAATCACTTCGCGCGATGTTGCTGGCAACGAATCTCAATCAACGGCAACGCTCATTCGCAGCGTGACCCCGGAAGCCTTCAAGATTGCCGAATCCGACGACCAGACGGTCGAAGAAAGCCGGCTGGTACAACTCGGGCCGGTGGGAACGCCAAGGCAGATTTCGTTTACGTTGCAGTCATTGCTGGATCGTTCCGACCCGTCACTCGCC
>JBCCUO010000138.1:0-7752 GCA_039196805.1 Planctomycetota bacterium
AGCCAAGGTCCTCAAGCCGGGTGATCTTTTGAAGCTTGGCAAGCTTGAGTTCGAAGTAGTGATCGAGCATGGTTTGCACGCGCCCAAAAAACCTGAAGTCAGTGACGTTGGCGATGCAGCGCAACGCGTCGTCAAGAATGCCGAGGACAGTCGTTTCGAGGAATTAGACGTCAACAGTTGGCTGGACGAAGCGGATCAGATCGACCGCAGCCGCAAGTTGACCGATCCGGAGACGCGGCAATTTCGTGTCGACGATGTCCAAACGACGTCCGTTTCCGACAGTGATAGCGAAGAGCTATCGGTCAGTGATGACAGCCAAGATAGCGACGACTCATCGCGTCGCCTGGGCAAGCGACCTCCCAAGGCGAAGCCTGGGAAGATTCCGGACGAGTTGAAGCGGAAGATGCAGAACGAGAACTCTCGCGATGCGGCTGACGATGCTTTGAAGAAGTTTTTCACCGGTCGATAACGGACTTGGGCGTCAACTAACCAACTGGCGATCATGGAATCGAACGTGGCACTGATCGAACGGTGTCGGGGGAATGACCCGACCGCGTTCGGAGACTTGGTGGGGCGCTATCACGCTTTCGTCTTTGCGGTGTGCATGCGATTTCTTCGTCATCGTCAAGATGCCGAGGACGTCACTCAGGAGACTTTTTCCCGAGTTGCTCGGCATCTGGACCGTTGGGATTCGCAGCGTCCGTTCGAACCTTGGTTGGCGGCGATCGCTGGCAATCGTTGCCGGACCTTTCTCGCCAAGAGGCAACGGTGCCGGCCGTTGTCCACGGCGGCCGAGCCGATGACCGACGCGGTCGCGCAGCGTTCGGCCGCCGAGTGTTTGCGGGAAGAGCTGAGTTTGGCGATGCGGGCGTTACCCGCGACGCAGCGTCAGGCGTTTGAGTTGTTCCACCAGCAGTCATTGAGCTACCAGCAGATTGCAGTTCGGATGAATCGACCGGTCGGCACTATCAAGACGTGGGTCCACCGCGCCCGGACGTCGGTGATCGCTACCTTGCGAGATCGTGAAGTGATCGCCGGACGATTGGTGTCCTCTGTCGGTGGAGAGGGACGATGAATCCGCATCCAACGAATCGTCCGCAGGTCATTCCCATTCAAATGGGCGATCTATCGGATCAGCACGATCTGAATTGCGAGCAGTTCGCCTCCCGGATGAACCGGCTTCTGGATCAACGGGTGTCATTGGAGGGAGATGACCGCCTGGATCGCCACGCTGCGATCTGCGGTGACTGTCGAGGCCGCCTGGAATCTTGGATCGCGATCGCGAGACTTCTGGATGCACCCGAAGTGGTTGGTGACCCAGAAGTGTCGGTCCTCAGCCCCCCGTCGATCGCAAGCCGCGCGGGTCAGGCCGAGCCGACTCGTTTGTCCGGAGTGCGACCGTTGTTGGCTGCGGCCGCGGCGGTTCTGCTGGCGGTTGGCGGTTGGTACGCCGGTCGTCCCATCGAGGTTGCCGCAATTGCAACGGGGCCAGCAAAGTCTGAGGCGTCGCCTTCAAACTCAGCCGTGCCAACGGGAGCGGCGACGAGCGAGATCACCACCAGCGAACTGGCCGTCAGCGGATTGGCTTACGGCGAAGGGTTGGCAGGCGATCGGTGGTGGGCCCGATTGAGTGAGGCGAGTTGGTTGGATCAGACGATGCCGACGGTTCGCCGCGTCGGTGAGGGCGTGGCTCCTTTGGGCCGTTCGCTGTTGCAAGCCGTCTCGATTCTGACGACCGCGAGTTCGCCACCGGCGTAAGGGGCAAGGCCATGCGACGTTGTGCTCTTGACGTTCGTGCTTTAGATGACAGTGAACAGCAGGGCACCAAAGATCGCTACGCGGTGGTTTGCTGTTTGGCAGGTCGAGTCGTCACGTTGTTGCTGCTTCTGATTGCCACTCAGCCGCCGGTCGTCGCCGAGCAGCTGTTTCAGCTTCGCAACGGTCTGGTTTTAAAGGGCTTGCCCGTTGACTTAACTTCGATCAACCAGAATGCGTTCACGGTCGGTGGCACCGCGAGCGGAGGCGCGCGACCCGTTCTGATGATTGACGATGGCTTGACGCGAATCTATCTCCATCGCAACGCCATGCTGGCGGTTCCGCCCACAGACATTGCCGGTGTTCGTGCCACGATCACGTTCGAGCAGTCGGTCGCGGAGTCCAACCGACACGTTCAGGGGATCGGTGCCATTTTGGGCGTTTCGGGCTTCACCGAGTATGGTCGCAGGAAGATTACCGTTCGGGGCCCGTCCGGTGGAAACTTGACGATCTTCCAAGGCATCACAGAGTTGAATGAACGGTACGCGGAGTTGCAGGGGCTGAAGGCTCGGCCCGCTTTTCAGTGGGAGATGCGCGTGGATACTCGAAGCATTCCCACGGAGACCCTGAACCGCATCTTTGCCCGACTGATCAATCAGGAGGATCTGAACAGTCGTTTTGATGTGGTGCGACTCTACATTGCGGCAGAACGATACGAGGCCGCCCACGCGGAGCTCCGCCGGATTAAGAATGACTTCCCGGACGAACCGGGGATCGATCAGCAGCTGATTGCCGTCACGGAGAGCCAGGCGGATCAATTGCTGGACTTAGCGATACGACGTAAGGAGGTGGGGCAGTACCGACTCGCACGATCGATCGTTGACCGATTCCCCGTTCAAGCGGTTGGCGGGCTAATGCAGCAGAAGGTCAAGGGATTGAGCGACGAGTTGGATTCCATCGACAGGCAATCGCGAACACTTGTGGCTCAGTTGCAATCGCATGTTGCTGAATTGCCCGACGGGGATTTGGTGGAGCTGGGGGGGGTCGTTGAAGAGGTTGCTGCGCAGCTTTCGGGGCATTCACTCGATCGGCTGGCTGACTACCAGCGATTGGGGCAGGCAGACGAGTTGCCACTGTCCAGTCGCGTTTCGTTGGCGATTGGCGGCTGGCTGTTGGGATCCGGATCGGGCGAACAGAACCTCAAGATCGTGATTTCGCTGATCAAGATTCGTGGTTTGGTGAAGGAGTATCTTTCGACAGCAGACGAAACACGCCGCAAGGCGATCTTAGACGAACTGGTCAACGAAGAGGGAGCGCAGCCAGAGTACGTGTCGCGCTTGATCGCCGCCATGCTGCCGCCGCTGTCATTGGACCCGGCCGGCGCCGACGAAACAATTCCCGGATTCTATCGAGTCACTATCGATGGCGGAGTTGCGGAGTCCGCCGACCAAGCGACTTACGACTACGTGATCCAGCTGCCGCCAGAGTACGACCCGCGGCGCCGTTATCCGGCGCTCGTCGCGCTACCGCCAATTGGTTTGTCACTGGAGGATGAGTTGACGTTTTGGGCGGGGCCCTTTTCCGCCCGCTACCAAAGTCGCATGGGACACGCGTCCCAGAATGGATTTGTCGTCATCACGCCCAGGTGGGCCCGGTCCACGCAGCGGACTTACGCAGTCACGCCGCGCGAACATGCACGCGTCTTGCGTGCGCTTCGGCACGCGTTGCGGCGGACGTCCATCGATACCGATCGAGTTTTCATCGCCGGCCATGCTGATGGAGCAACAGCGGCATGGGACATCGCGTTGGCACATCCCGATTTATGGGCCGGAATGGTTTCGATCAATGGAGAACCGGGTGACTCGCCAATCGGCCACTACGATCAAAACGCTCGCGGGGACATCAATGGTCGGGGCGCGTTGCCGTTGTACATGGTGATGGGCGAAAAAGATGGTGCGCCGGCGCCACTGATTCGCAATGGCGCAGTGATGGACAAGTACATGCGCAACCGCTTCGACGCCATGGTGGTCATGTATCGCGGGCACGGACGTCAGTACTTCGCCGACGAGTTGCCGCGGATCTTTCAGTGGATGACTCGAGTCTCTCACCGTCGGGGACCTCCGCCATCAGAGATCGATGCCGTGACCCTTCGTGGCGGTGATCGCATGTTTTGGTGGTTGGAACTAGCGAACGTGTTGCCAACGGTGACGGTGGATCCTTTGCTGTGGAAACAAGCCAAGCGTCGACGGGCCGCCCCCGTCACAGCCAAAGTGGGCGACAAAAACCAGCTGCGAATCGTGCAAGCCCCGGCCGATGCGATGACTGTTTGGCTGGCCCCCAAGCCCTACATGAATCTGGACCTCGCAGAAACCGTGACGATTCGCTCAAACCGCATGGGCACCAAGCGGTTCAACTACGACGGTAGCCTAGGCGTGATGCTGGAGGACGCGCGACAACGCGCCGACCGCAAGCACGTTTTTTGGGCGCGCGTCGATCTGCCCTAGAGTCGATCTGTTTGCCAAGATCGGCTTCACGGCGGCGAACTGGGCTGGGCAAGGCGATCAGCGATGAACCTGTGCCGGGACTGGTTCCCGACCGGTAGAACGATCGTAGGGTGGCTTCGCGTCCATAGACGAAAGGAACCTTGAACGATTGCTCAGTAGTGTGTTTTATCCAGGGAACTTCCTCCACCGTGTCGGGTTCCAAGGAAGGACCGCGGATGCGGGAACCCCGCAGATTTTTCCCACCTGAATCGCCTGCCTTTGCGACCTTTTGACTTGCGAACCCGTAACACGCCTGGGTTGTCGCTTTGCATGACATCGGTCGATCCACGAGAATTGTGCGGCCGCATTGCGACCGGACGTGTCCCTACTGGAGCCCAATAATTTCCCACTCAAGAGTCCGGGGAATCTCTGAATCGCCGGATAACTAGATCGCGGATGAAGGGGCTTGAGAATCCAATGAACACCACCATCGAACCGCAGGAAGTCGCCGATCGAGCCGAAGGGCTTGTTGAGGAGGACTTTCGTCGCGTGGGAGTTCAGGTGATGGAGGTTCGCGTCGAGGTGATTCGCGATGCGGCTCACCGACGTTCGACGGGATTGGCCGAACAGGGACTGAAGACGAAGTCGGTGGCGGTGGAACGGCAGCTGCTGAGTGTAGTGCTTTCGACGTATCGACTGATGGATCCCAGGAAGCGAGTGGATCCCAAGCACCAGGCCTATGTCGGGCGAATCCTCCCGTTGCAGCTGGCCGCTGCCGGGCGGACCCGTTTTCGCAAAGGTCCGTTTCAGGTTTCATCGCATCAAGCCGATTCCGTCGAAGCTGCGGCCGAGAAGTTTGATGTCGCTCGAACCTTGTTGGTGGGGGATGCGCGGCCGCAGCCCAAAGTGAGCTTTTCCGGGGTCGTGCCCGAGCAGCATGCTTGGGTGGAGTCACTGCAGTCGCGCGATTTGGTTACCGAGTCCAAAGGCGGGCGTCAGTTGAAACGGTTCGCCCAATGGCTCAAGCGTCCGATCATTGCGTCTGTCGCCGTAGCGTTGTTGGTCGTGACATGCATCTTGGTGGGACTTGGTCAAACGAAAGTCCGAGTGAGTCAACCGGACATCGAGCAAGGCAGCCAGCGAGAGATGGTCAGCGGCACTCGAGTGTGGGATCAGGCAAACGCTCAGGATGAGCCATTGCCGATCGCGCCGAGGACTTCGCAAGCCGACCAGGTCCGGAACGCTTCGGGGGCCAACATGTCGTCGATTAGCAAGGACTTGAATCGGGAGCAAGTGTCAAGTCTGGCACGGCCTGCGACGTCAGCGTCCTCCGACGCCATCGCGATGGCGGACCTTCAGCCCGATCCAGCACCCATCGAATTGGGCAACGACGAAACCGACGAGATTCTTGAACCAGCGAATGCACCTGAGAACCCTGCTGCCGTTATTGCGATGGCCGCCGCCCAGCCCGCCACTTCCAAGCCCGACGCTGCTGAGTCGGTGGCCATTGAGCCAATGATCGTTGAACGCGCGGCCACCGAACCAGCCACCAGTGAACTGGCCATCAATGAGCTGGCAACGGGCATGCCTGCCACCCAGGTGGCACTGGCCAAGGAGCCAGCCATCGACCAGGTCAGGAAGCTAGCCGGTGTGTTCCAGCGGCGGGCTCCTTTTCCGGGTGCTGCCGGTGCCATCGTGACGCCCGCTTCCTTTGACCAGTGGGTCGATCAGATTGAAGCGATGGTTCGTGGGGAGGTTCCGAGCAGTGATTCCCGGTTTGCCTCGGAATGGTTGATTGCCGGGCGGTCTTGGGGCCATCTTCGTGGTGACGAGATTCACCAGCGGGTCAATGAGCGACTCGTGGCGTTTTCTTTTGACCGTGAGCGGTTTTTGTCCCGGTCTTATCTGCAGCAGACCGGTTGGCAGAACTCGGAAGCAATCGATTCGTTGCTGGCGGGTGGAGGTTGGTTGATCGACCACTTGGTGCGTTTGGACCGCTTTGAGCTGGTTGAGTCGTTGATGCCTGGATTGGCGCAGGTTGCTGCGCGAATGGAGCGACCGGCGTTGGTCAAATGGATCGCAAACGTGGAACAAACGATGTTGCTGGTCGATCGGCAACGGGAGCGTCGGGAGGACGTGTTAAGTGTGGCCGATGCTTCCCCGACGCAAGCGTTCATGAAGGGAAAGCACCTTTGCTACGTCTGCCGGCGTTGGTCGGATGGGCTACCTTGGCTGGCGGTTTCCAGCAATCGACGCGTTGCCAAATTGGCGCAGGACGAGTTGCAACTGGCGGATCATCCGGAGTCGGCGGCGCAGTTGAGGGTGGCGCAGCGCTGGGCGAAGTTGGCGGTCGCAAGCAAGGGTCGTGATCGCGAATCGATGACGTTGCACGCGATTGAGTTGGCGCAGCAGATCGATCCGGAGATGTCAGCCATCCATCGCCTCCAGGCGGAGCGAAACCTGATGGAGTGGAAGTCAATGGTTCCAAGCTTTCTCTTGCCAGCTTCGCTGGGGCCACTCTGAATCGGCTGGCTGTTCTGATGCGCGTTTGCTGAAAGTGCGTCACGCAGGAATTACGACTCTGCGTCGTATCGCAAAGGCCCACGTGAGATTGCTGCGGTGAATGCTGCTGGTTCCGGTCGGTAGTTGCTGTACGGGTCGCTACACTTCACTGGTACCCACCGGGAGCGGATGTGATCCCGCCGCCGCACTTATTCTCGACAGGATTCTGATGAACTTAGCCACCGCGTCGACGCGACCCGCCAATTTTCGTGACTTGATCGATAGCGGTTGGAGATCAAAAACCGTCAAAGAAGAGATACGCGACAATTTTTCACGCGTGCTGTCCTCGGGTGAGGAGCTGTTCCCAGGAATCGTCGGTTACGACGACACGGTGATTCCCGAGATCAATTTGGCCCTGCTGGCAGGTCACGACATGCTGTTCCTGGGCGAGAAGGGACAAGCCAAGAGCCGGATCATGCGGATGTTGGTTCGCTTCTTGGATGAATCGATTCCCTACATCGACCATCCCGATTTGCCCGTCCACGAAGACCCGATGCAGCCGATTTCGGCCCTCGGGAAGCGATTGGTCCGGGAGCATGATCCAGTGGACATCAAGATTGGATGGTGGCCGCGTGAAGACCGGTACGCGGAACGGCTGAGTCCGGGGACCAAATTCGCCGACATCATCGGCGAAATCGATCCGGCGAAGCTGACCGGCGGCGTCAGCATGAGTGCTGAAGAGGCGTTGTCGTTCGGGCTGATCCCACGGATGCACCGAGGTATCTTTGCGATGAATGAACTGCCCGAGCTTGACGATCTGGTGCAAGTCGGTCTCTTCAACATCTTAGAGGAACGGGACGTCCAAATCCGCGGTTATCCGATCAAATTTGATTTGGACGTCATGATTCTGTTTTCCGCCAATCCGTCGACTTACAACCGCAGCGGCAAAGTGATCCCTCAGTTGAAGGACCGCATCGGGTCGATCGTTGAGACGCACTACCCGTTGGAGCGG
>JBCCUO010000139.1:0-7690 GCA_039196805.1 Planctomycetota bacterium
CCACGACATCCAGCCGCCCATCTTGGTCGACGTCCCAGAGATAGTCGCCGTTGCTTTGAACGTATCCATTCCAGTCTTCGATCAGTCGAAGCGGCCGTGGCGCCCAGTCACCGCCGCGAAACCAGTGTCGGCCGGCGACCAAGTCCGTCTTGCCGTCCCCATCGACATCGCCGGCAGCAATCCCTTCGTTGGCGTCTAGGGCCAGCATCCGGATCTCAAACTTCGGCTCACTTTCCTCTTCCGCCATGGCCGTGGAATCGACGCCTGAAATCACGGCGGAGCAGACCAGTATCAGCCCAAGCAGGCGCGGCTGGGCGAGCGTGAATGGCAACAGAGCAAGCATTGGAAAAGTTCTCGGGACGGGTAGTGGGGTAGGTTTTCGCGTTGAACTCGGGGTTTTGGCAAGGCCGTCGCATGGCTGAGGCAATCGTGATTAGACTAGCACCCGCAAAGTCTGGCTGACCGACAGGAACTGGCGGCTCGGGCACTTGGCCAGATCGCTCTGAGTGCCAGGTCGCTTGACTTTGACCGCGATCACGAAACATTCTAACCATCCCAACCCGCCGGGTATCGGGTTGGTTTGGCTGATCTGCACCATGACCTATCACCTCCCATCACAAGCGGCCGCATTGGATCCCATCGTCGACACCCAAACGGTTTGCTTCGAGGACTTGACGGTCGGAGACCGCTGGGTCAGCGATTGGCGAACGATCACCGCCGCCGACGTCGCTGAGTTTGCCGCGCTGACGGGCGATCACGATCCGCTTCATCAAAGCGATTGTGTGGCACCACCGTTCGGAGAGCCGGTCGCGCACGGATTGTTGGGCCTGAGTGTGTTGGCGGGCTTGAGTACCGAACACCCTCGGGCCGCCACGCTCGCGTTGGTGGGGATCAGCGAGTGGCGTTTCGAGGCTCCCATCTTCTTCGGTGATCAAGTTCGAGTCGTCACGGAGGTGATCGACGTCGAGCGTCATGGGCGGCGTGCGGGACGTGTGACTTGGCGACGCGAGCTGGTGAACCAAGATAATCGCATTGTCCAACGGGGTGATTTCGTCTCACTGGTGGCCACACGCAGCCGGCAGAAGAGTTCATCGCCCGCGTCAGCGACGACAAGTCAAAGAGGTACATTGCCGGCGAGGTGAAAGCGCACGCAAGGTGTCTTCCACGCGTCTAAATCTGGTGAGCGGTGGCTCGCCACCGCTCTGGATCTCTCCGGCTTTGGGTTGCCCTGTTCGAGCGAACCCGGGCGTCGCTGGATGAAGGAAAGCGAAAGCAAGCTTCCGCGTTCCAAACCTACGCCACTGGCTTCTTCATGTAGGCCGTCTCGGCGGCAATGTCGCTTCCGTCGGGAGTCGCGTCGTTGTCGACCTCGAACCATTCTTCCTTGAATTCCAGGTGCCCGCCCTTTCCGGCAGCGGCATTCTTGAGCGCCACGTTCGTTCCCAGCGCAATCACGGCATCGCCCATCGCCACTTCGGGGTAGCATCGCGGACGGACTTCCTTGTCGGGGTTGCGAATGCAGTACGCCCAGTGCTCGATCTCTTCCTGATAGCCTCGACTGACCGGACCTGACTCGGCAACCTGTGACACGGGCGCGGAGTAGTCGCCACTGGCACTGGTATCGAGCGCGTAGCCGCCCGCCTGCTTGGTCACGCCGACTTTGCTGCTGGTGTCGCTGTTGCGATAGAGCAGCACGTCAGTTTCTTTGTCCAGGACCAACGTCCCTTTGGTGCCCATGACCACTTCACCCCAGCCACCAAAACCGTTGCCGTTGATCGACGAATAAGTGACAACGACCTTCTTGTTGGGGTCGGTTTCGTAGCCGGGAACGGGCCCGACTTGAGGCCCCTTACGATCTTTCTTCTCTGGGTAGTTGTTGACTTCGTCCCAATAGCCAACATCGAAGGAGGGATCGTACTCCGGCCCGGGGAATTCAAACATGCAGTAAACATGGTCGCCGGCATCACGGTCGTTCGGCATGATGTGGCGCCCACCCACCGCGTGGACGCTCAGCGGGTGAACCTTCTTGCCATCATTCCGCAGCGAACTCAGGAAGATGCTGACGGCATCCAACTGGTGGCTGCCAAGCTCGGCCATCAAGCCGCCACCGGTGCGATCGAATAGTCGCCAGCGATGGAGTTCTTCTTCGGCCGTAAAGAGTTGGTCACCTAGCGAGAAGTCTTGGTAGCCAAACTGCTTGGCATCGATCGCATCATCGGCCGCCCAAGCTTGCCACTGCGCGATCTCCATCCGGAGACGCATTTGCTCAGCCGGATCGTTGGTCGCGGCGAGGGCTTTTTCGCGGCTGTTGATGTCGCCCTGGATCTTTTTGTAGACGCGGCCCAACGCGGTCGGCTCGCCACCGGGAAGCGGCATCGACCAACTGTCACGGCCAGGCAAATTGCCACGGTGCCACTGAGCACGAATGTGGTGCAGTTGCCCCAGTAGCCCCATGCGGATCAAGTTGATCGCGTTGTCGTACTTGACGTTGTAGTGCCGCTGGTGACCGGTGGCCAAGTGAAGCGGGTTGCCCTTTTCGTCCTTCAACGTGGCAGCCATTCGCGACATCACCTTGCACTGGGCAACGTTGTGGGCCATTAGCTTTTCGGTCAGCACGTGCAACCCTCGCTCCATCGCCAGAGCGGCAACGGGAGCGTGCAGCCACAAGGGCAGGGCGATGATGACCGCCTCGATGTCCTTGTCCTTCAGGCACTCCATGATGCCGCCGTTGCTGGCGTCGTAGACCTTGACGTTTCGGCGAGCTTCGGCTTCGTTCTTGTAGCCAGCCACGTTGATCAATCCGGGGCGTCTGACCAGCGCTGACGAGCTGGACCAGTCTCCGTGGAAGGCTCGATGCACACCGAACGGGCGAATGTCGCAGATCGCTTTCACGTCCACGTACTCGGGGTTGCAACCACCGATCAAGACGTTGCCTTCATCACCGGTGCCGATCACGGCAACGCGGACCGGGTCTTTGACTTTATCGTAGCCGAAGTACATCGCCCCCAGTCCGGCACCGCCTGCCGCACTGGCTGCGACAAAGCCACGCAGTAAGTCACGACGGTTGATCTCGTTGTAGCTGTCCACGGCGGCATAGTAATTGTGCTTGCCGACGTCACGTTGATCGGATGAAAGTTTGTCGACCACGGTTTACTCCTGATTGTTGGGTGAACCCCAAACCTTGCGGGTGATCAAATGAAGGAAGAAATCGACTCCGGCAAATCGGCCGGCTCCGGTGCCCGCCAAGACCAGGCACGCCATCGACTCAATTAGCTGATAGTTGGTGGATCCAGGCCCGGTGGCGGGCGGATACTGGCTCAAGAAAACGGAACCGAGAAAGAGGGCGGCCGCTAACGAAGCGCCCGAGGTGAACAGGCCGACCAGCAGGCAGATTCCGATCGCCATGTCGAAGTAAGGAACGATGCCGTCCATCACGCTGGTATCGATCGGCTGGTCGCGTGGGATTTGCTTGCCGTACCAACCGCGTCGAAGCATCTGGTCGTCGGTGGCGAGATCGTTTTGAACCTGTTCGTAGTTGTCCCACACCTGATTGATCTGTCTCAGAGCGGGGGCTCCCTTACTGACCCACTCACGCCGGTTGGTCTCACGCTGATCGCTGAGCGTGGCAACGCCATCACGATCGACTTCGGCATCTTGTTTTGCCAGTCGGTCGCGACCGCCTTCGAACTCCTCCAGGTCCGCCGCGTTCTGGGAAATCACCCAGTCGTACTGCTTGAGCGCCGCTTGCCAGTTCTCCTTGGCCTGACGCTGCTGTTCCTCATCAAAACCAAAGTGTGTGCCGACTCGGTCCCGATAGGTGGCCCAGACTCGGGTCATGCGATCCTTGTCTAGGCGGATCGACCCGTCGTAGTCCCAGACCGCCTGGCGAAAATGCTCGGCAAATGGACCGCGTGCATTGGCAAAGAACGGGGCACCGGACCAGTTTCCAGCTTTGTATTTGTCGACACCCTCACTGAAGAAGTGCCAGCCGATCGTGACACGCAAGAGGACCAACATCGAGATGCCGATCCAGCCCAGCAATCGCGGTGAACGTCCCCAGCCAACAGCAAAGCGGAGGGGCAGAAGCAGAACTTTTAGCACGGCGAGTCGGACTCCGAGGAACGTTCGGCCAATCAGGCGGGTCAATCAAAGGTGAGGTGGGCAGCGCAGAAGGTGGTCTCGCATCTCGGGACCACAGTGCGTGGTTCCAAGACATCGGCCAACGCCTCGCGTGGTCTTCGCCGCGTGGCTTCACCACATGGCTTTACTGGGAGCCGCCGAAACGACGGCTGCGGCCAGACAGTGGCGGCAGGTCGTGATCCAGCGGCAGGATCTTCAGAATGGCCATTCCGTTCGATCGCGAGGCTCGTCTGCCTGAGCCTCCGATTATGGCATGAAGCTGGCCATTCGCCAAGGATAAAGCCTGCACAACCAACCGGTATCCCCGTGCTGATTGGCTTCCTTCCGGCGACGTGACCCATGGGCGAAATGGCGTTAGGCTGGCCGTCGGGCGGGCATGCCGATCGCCAGCGCACTTTCGGCGGCGGACCCTCTGTTCCGCCCGCAAATCGCTCATTACCCCGCATCAAAGTCAGCCACCACGGATGTCCCCCATGTCGGAATCAGCCATCGTCACGGATCTCGCCGATGTCGCGGCCACGGGATCACCCCCACCTTTTGTGCACTTGCATTGCCATAGTCACTACAGCCTGCTGGATGGTGCGGGCGATATCGGCAGACTGATTCAGCGGACCGTCGACCATGGCATGAACGCGTTGGCGCTGACCGATCACGGCAACCTGCATGGAGCGCTCGAGTTCTACCGCAAGGCAAAAGCGGCCGACATCAATCCGATCATCGGCTACGAAGCCTACATCGCGCCGGGAAGCCGCTTTGAAAAGGGCGGTGCCAGCAGCAGCAAAGCCGCCAGCTATCACCTGACGTTGCTGGCCAAGAACCGCACCGGTTTCAAGAACCTGATCAAGCTGGCTAGCGCCGCGTCCCTGGAAGGCTTTTACTTCAAGCCTCGAATCGATAAGGAGATCCTTGAGAAGTACAACGAAGGGATCATCTGTCTGTCGGGATGTGTCAGCAGCGAATTCAGCCAAGCCGTGATGCGGGGCGTCAACACCGCCGAACACGAGCAAGCGGCCAAAGAGATCGCCGGCTGGTTCCACAACGTGTTCGGTGATCGATACTTCATCGAGATCATGAACAACGATGTCTCGATCCAACGTGATCAGCTGGAAGGCGCCGTCGAGATCGCCAACCGCATGGGGTTGCCCCTGGTGGCAACCAGCGACACTCACTACGTCGACCCGCAAGACGCGGAAGCACAAGACATCATGCTGTGCATCAACACGGGTCGATTCCGCACCGATTCGTCGCGGATGAAGATGGAGAACGACCAGTTCTTCCTGCGTAGCCCTCAGCAGATGTACGAGAAGTTCCCAGGGCTCTCCGATGCTGTCGCTCGCAGCCAAGAGATTGCAAACGGCGTTGACATCGATCTTGAGCTGGGCAAGTACTTCTTCCCCAGCTTTGAATGCCCTGAAAAGAAGGAACCGATCGATTACCTGCGTGAACTATGCGTCAAAGGCCTGCTGGAACGCTACGAAGGCGATGATGAGCGCATCATCGACGGCAAGCTGAGCCAAGAGGTGATCGATCGCTTAGAACGCGAGCTGGGTGTGATCGAAACGCTTGGTTACCCCACCTACTTTCTGATCGTCTGGGACTTCGTCAACTACGCCCGCGACATCGGCATCTCAGCGACCGCACGGGGCAGCGGCGTCGGCGCCATTGTTTGCTACGCACTGTACCTGTCTCACGTCTGCCCCCTGCGATACGACTTGCTGTTTGAACGGTTCCTGGATGAAAGCCGCACCGAACCGCCTGATATCGACATCGATTTCGAAAAAGAGCGACGCGGCGAAGTCATCGAGTACGTCAAGCGGAAGTATGGCAATGAAATGGTTTGCCAGATCGGCACGTTCGGTACACTCGCCGCCCGCGCTGCGATTAAGGATGTGGGTCGTGCTCTGGGCCTACCGATTGCGCGCGTCAACCAAATCACCGAGATGGTTCCCGATGAGCTAAAAATCACAATCAAGAGCGCGCTCGAAAAGAGTGCTGATCTCAAGAACACGTATGACGGTGATCCCGAAGTCCGTGAACTGCTTGACCTGGCGATGAAGATCGAGGGTCTGGCGAGAAACGTGGGCACGCACGCGGCGGCTGTCGTGATCGCCGATCAACCGCTCAGCGAATACGTTCCGCTGACGCGAGTCCCCGGCAAGCAAGACGTGATCACTCAGTGGTCGATGAACGACGTCGAGGCGTCCGGCCTGCTCAAGATGGATTTCCTGGGCCTGCGGAACCTGACGATCTTGAGCCGGACGGTCAAGCTGATCAAGCAAACGACCGGCAAGGATCTGGACCTGCAACGCCTGCCGCTGGACGATCGCGAGAGCTACGCACTGCTTCAGCGTGGAGAGACGAAGGGCGTCTTTCAGTTGGAGTCGGGTGGCATTCGCGATTTGCTGTGTCGCATGAAGCCTGACCAATTCACCGACATCATTGCGACCGCGGCGCTTTACCGACCGGGGCCATTGGAAGGCGGGATGGTCGACGACTATGTCAACATCAAGCACGGTCGCCAGCAACCCGAATACAAGCACCCCGTGCTGAAGGATGTCTTGGAAGAGACCAATTCGATCATGGTCTACCAAGAACAGGTGATGCGGATATTGAATCGCCTGGGCAACATTCCTCTGGCCAAAGCCTACACGTGTATCAAGGCGATCAGCAAAAAGAAGCAGGCGCTGATCGATGCTAACTACGAAGCCTTCATCGCCGGGTCCGTTGAGAACGGCCTGGCCAAGAAAGACGCCGAGGAAATCTGGAACCTGATCGTCAAGTTTGCTGGCTACGGCTTCAATAAATGTGTCGTTGGCTCCACGATCGTTGTCGACGCCGAGACAGGTCGGCGATGGACGGTCAAAGAACTGTTCGATCAACAACCCAGCATCCAGGTCCATTCGCTGAATGATCAGCAACAAATCGTCAAGAACCGCGTCAACGACATCGTCTGGAACGGCGTGCGTCAAACGTATCGCGTGACTCTTCGATCCGGTCGAGAGCTGACGGCGACCGAAAATCACCCGCTAAGAGTCTTTTCCGGCTGGAAAAACATCTCTGAAATCCACGTCGGTGAGCAAATCGCTGTCGCCAGGCAGATCGATATTTCTTTGCCCGAAACGCTTGCCGATCACGAAGTCGTGACTCTGGGATGGCTGCTATCCGAAGGCAATCTCTGCCATCCAACCTGTTTGTACTTCTATTCGAATGATGAAGATCAAGTCCGTGACTTCGTCGGCAACGCATCCAAGTTCGAGGAGACCGAATCACGTGTCGCGACACGCCGCGTAAACCGAAAAGAGGTTTGTCTTTCAACGGGCAGGTCGACGACCTTTGATCAGCTGAACCACAAAGATGTTGGTACCGCTGTAGCCGCGCAGCGTATCGCGGGGACACGCTGCGGAGCTTATCGGTGGGCCGAGAAACTGGGGATTCTTGGGCGACGCGCTGACCAGAAGCATGTGCCGCCCATAGCTCTCCAACTCAGCGATGATCAGACGGCGCTGCTATTGGGTCGGCTTTGGGCCGGTGACGGGTACGTGGAGCGACC
>JBCCUO010000140.1:0-7684 GCA_039196805.1 Planctomycetota bacterium
CGACATCGTCCAAGTGACCGCGAGTGCCCGCGAACAGGCTGACCACCTGTTCGGCCGCGGACAGCGGTTTGTATTGGGGCTGCTTGAGCAACTCGACCATGCGGTATCCCCGGTCCAGCTGTGACTGAGTTGCCGCATCGAGGTCGGTGCCAAGTTGGGCAAAGGCTTCCAGGGCGCGGAAAGCCGCCAAGTCCAGACGCAAGCCACCGGCCACCTTTTTCATCGCCTTGATCTGGGCGGCACCGCCCACGCGGGACACCGAGATGCCGGCGTTCATTGCCGGGCGTACCCCAGAGAAGAACAGGTCGGGCTGAACGTAGATCTGACCATCGGTGATCGAAATCACGTTGGTGGGAATGTAGGCGGACACTTCGCCTTCAAGTGTTTCGATGATCGGCAGGCTGGTTAGCGAGCCTCCGCCAAGATCGTCGGACAACTTGGACGAACGTTCCAGTAGTCGGCTGTGACAATAGAACACGTCACCGGGATAGGCTTCGCGACCGGGTGGACGTCGCATCAACAAGCTCATTTGACGATAGGCGGTCGCCTGCTTGCTCAAGTCATCGTAGACGATCAACGCATGGCCACCATTGAACATGAAGTGTTCGGCCATTGCCGTGCCGGCGTAGGGCGCCACATATTGCAGCGGAGCCGGGGCGCTAGCACCCGCAGCGATCACGGTCGTGTACTCCATCGCCCCGTACTTACGAAGCACATCGACGACGCCGGCGACCGCGCTGTCTTTCTGGCCAACGGCAACGTAGAAGCATTTCACTCCCGTGCCCTTCTGGTTCAGGATCGCATCGATCGCGATCGCGGTCTTGCCCGTCTTGCGGTCGCCGATGATCAGCTCGCGTTGTCCGCGTCCGACCGGCGTCATGGCGTCGATCGCCTTGATGCCCGTCTGCATCGGTTCGGTCACTGGCTGTCGCTCAGCGACACCCGTGGCGATGATCTCCACCGGACGTGTGACATCGGTTTGAACGGGACCCTTGCCGTCGAGTGGATTGCCCAGTGGATCCAGGACCCGTCCAACAACGGCGTCGCCAGCAGGAACACTCAGCAGCGTTCCCAAGGCCTTGACCTCATCGCCTTCTTCGATTGTCAGGTAATCACCCAGAATGATGACACCGACGCTGTTCTCTTCCAGGTTGAAGGCCAGCCCGATCGATCCGTTGGGAAACTCAACCATTTCCCCAGCCATCACCCCCGACAGACCGTAGACGCGAGCGATACCGTCCCCGACCTCCAAGACCGTGCCGACCTCGCGGACGTCGATCTTCGATTCAAACTGCTCGATTTCCTGTTGCAGTACCGATGCGATTTCGTCGCTATTGAATTTCACTGGAACGTTTTCCGGATGAATGAGATGAATGTCGTTGATCAGGAATCCACACTGGTGAAGTCGATCGACTTTTCGATCAACGTCCGAGCGAATCCCTTGCTGGCGGCCGTGCCAATTTTCTGCAGCCTTCCGGCTACGCTGTTGTCAAAAATCGTGTCGCCGACTCGGACCACCATGCCCCCGATCAGTGACTCATCGATCTTCTCTTCCAGTCGCACTTCTTTGCCCATGGAAGTGGAGAGTCGTTGACTCACTTCGCTGCGAAGTTGGTCCGTCAGTGGCACCGCGGTCCGCACCTCGGCAACCAAACGCCCCAGTGTTTCGTCGTGCAGTTGAACTGCGGCATCGCGCACGGCCGACAGGTAGCCCAGGCGGCCACGATCGACCATGACCTTCATCATGCGAACCAAGATGGGGTGCGCTGATTGCCCGAATAGTCGATCGATCACGCCGCGTTTTTCCGAGGGTTCGACTCGGGGCGACGCAAATGCGGCGGCCAGCTCAGGACTTCCGCCTACGTACTCGTCTACGATCTGACCCAGCTGCTGCAGCACTTGGTCACTGACACCTGCCGACTGGGTCGAAGCCAACAGGGCGCGGGCGTAAACCTTGCCAAGCTGTTCGGCTCCGATGTCCAGGACGGTTTCGTGCTGCGTCGAATCTTCCACGACTAAAGTCTCTTTGACCTACTTGGGCCGCCGACCAAACAACGTTCCTTGAACAACGTTCGGTACTACGATTCCCAATTGAACTAGTTGTTGCTGGGCAATTGATCGAGTGATTGGCGGATCAGGTCCGCATGATCGTTGGGGTTCAGTTCTCGCCCCACCACCGAACGTGCCACGTTCATTGCCAAGTCGGAAGTTTGGCCTGCCAAGTCTGCCAGGGCGACTTGCTTTGCCGTTTCAATGTCCGAAACCGCACGCTCACGCTGCCGTTCCGCTTCTTTCTTGGCATCCTCGACGATCTTCTGGCCGTTGGCATCGGCGTCCCGGCGGGCGTCGGCCAGCATGACTTGCACCTGCGTTGCCGCCTCATCCAACTTTTGCTGGTATTCCCCAAGCAACGACTTGGCCTTGGCATTCGCCTGTTCAGCGGATTCCAGATCGCTGCGAATCTTGTCCTCTCTGGCCTGCAAACCGCCCAGCACGCCGGGCCAAACGAACGTTGCAAGGACCGCAAACACGCAGCCGAAGATGATCAGATTCCAAACCGCCGATCCGATGTCAAAGCTCAGAATCGATCCATCTTCAGCGTGATCGCCTTCGGCGTGGTCACCGTCAGCATGATCACCGTCAGCGTGGTCCTCGCCACCCTCTCCGTCATGATCGTGGCCGTCCCCTTCGTCGGCGTGATCGGCATCGGCCGCTTCATCTGCGGCAAACGCGATCGGCGCAGCCACAGTCGTCAAGCCGCCCAGAAAAAGCGACAAGCAGATGACCAGCCACATTTGGGGGCCCAGTAATCGAATCACGTCGAAGGCTCCGAATTCGTAAGGAATGAAGGCATGCGCAATCGACAGGTGCCTGAGGGCCTAGCCCAGCGACATCAACGTCGCGGGGAAGCGAAGCCGCACCCGCCAAACCGACTAGAACAGCATGAAGACCAAACCGATAACCGTCGCACCTTCGATCAGGGCGGCGGAGATGATCATCGCGGTTTGGATGCGTCCGCCAGCTTCCGGTTGACGAGCCATCGCTTCCACGGCACTGCCACCGATTCGGCCGATACCAAGCCCCGCGCCGATGATCACCAAGCCAATACCCAGACACTTGCCCATCAGGTCATAGTCCGCGGCCTGGGCGATCATCATTGAGAGTTCAAACATCAAAGTGCTCCTAAGGAAAGCTCAAAAGGTGAATTCAAATGACCGCGGCGGACAGAGCAGCAGTCAACGTGTTTTGGTGGAGGTCAGACAGCGGGGCCGAGCCGACCGGGATCGAATATTTTGTCGGGGTCCATTTGTGATTCGTCCGACATCGCGTGTGGGTCATCATCCAGTTCTTCGTCGTGGTGATGCACGGCGGTTGCCGAAATGAACAGGACCGTCAGGAATGTGAAGATAAACGCCTGCAAGAAGCAGATGAACAATTCCAGCAACGTGAGCGCGGTCCCAACCAGGACGACCGGGATCGCCACGGCAAACGCGGCTCCATCACTTTGAGTGCCTTCACGTACTTGGAAAATCAGATTGATGAACGCCGCCAGCACCAGGTGACCAGCCATCATGGTTCCGAACAGACGCATGGCCAACACGAAGCACTTGATGAACAGGCTAAGCCACTCCAGCACATACAGCAGCAACGAGATCGGCAGCATGCGGATGTCGTCCCAGCCGATCGGGTTGAAGTGGTTGAAGAAGTCTTTGACGCTGGTCTCTTTGATGCCGATGTAGATGATCGCAATCAGCGATAGCATCGCCAGCACACCGGTCAGCGAAAGGTTGCCTGTCGCACTGCCACCCCAGTGGCTGAAGTGGGAATCACCAGTGACCAGCTGAAGCATGTAACCAAACGGGATGATTCCCATCACGTTGGCGAACAGCACGAAAAAGAAAACGGTCCAGATGTAGTAGATGTATTTGTCGGTCAGCCCTTGCAGGTTCGGTGCTGCGACCTCATCGCGAATGAATGCGCAGATCGTTTCAAATAGCTGTGACAGTCGACCCTTTGTCTGATATCGCTTGAGGCCTTCGCCATGAAAAATGCTAATGCGTTTGGAACACAGCAATCCAACAATGATCAATGTCAGGCCGACGACGGCGGACATCATCAAGTGATTGGTGATCGCGAACTCGTAGTAGCCGTCGCGAATGTTCATCGCCGACACATTGAAATCGGATCCGCCAACGGGAATCCGCAACGCGCCTTCGTGCAGGGCATGCGGCACAGCGTGTTCGATGGGACTGTGTGCTGCAAAAATCATGGCGTCGAGGATGAGGATGTCATGGCCTTGGAAGACTCGCCGGATTGCGCAGCGAAGCGGCCGATCGTGATCAGTTCAACGGTCGTCAAGACGAGGTACCATCCAAGTACCCACACTGCGACAACGCGATCCGAAGTCGCCATGTGATACCGGCAGCAAAGAAACAGTGCAACGGTACCACCGAGCCGAAAAATCATGCCCGACCCAACACTCAATAGCCCCGCCTCGACGTCTCCCATCGGTTGGTCGCGGTTGCGGAAACGAAGCATCCCCGGCACCAGAGCCAGAATGGACACCAGCAAGCTGCCCACAGACACGGCCGCGAACTCGGCCAGCGACCATTGGCCGCCAGCCCAAATGCAACTGGCGGCCACCAGCAGTCCGGCACTCCATGCCGCGACGCCAGTCGACATCGCCTTGGCATGCAGGCGGGGAAAGGGATCTTGACGCGCGGCTTGTGTCAACATGCAAACAGGCGAACTGGACTCTGGCGGGTAAGTGAATGGGGCGGTCACAACAGAGGCGTCTACCGAAGGATCGGTCCGATCTCTGATGTCTTGAACCGGCCTAGCCTTCTTGGGAGGCATCCGAATCTGCTGGGCCAGGGTTGCGTTTGTGTGTTCCGGTCTGCTTGGGGTCGCCATTCTGGTCATCCGCGAATCGACTGACGGTGACGATCAGTCGAAACATGCCGACGGCAAAACCGACCAGGACCCCGAGGGCCGCACAGTATGGTTTTGCGTTGCCGAATTGACCGTCCACCCAGTAGCCGACCGCTCCAGCGATCAACGCGGAGCCTGCGAGTTCGATTCCTGCACCGGCAAACCTCATCATGCCCCGATCGCCGCCAGTGCCTTGCGCACTTGATCCGCGGGATCGATCGGTTCGATTGCCGGGAACTTGGGAGTCGCGTTCCAAATCAACCTCAAGTGGATTGTCTTGATCGTCGCGCCACCAAAGCCTGGAGGCAGTATTTTGATGAGCGAGTCAGCGACGAGAAGGACCAGCGACCGATCGCCGCACCGTTGGGGTAGCCCATGACTGTGCTGCCTTGGGCTGGAGTGGACGAGGAAATCGCTCGGCGGAGCTTCGGTGGCGCGCTGGACACCCCTCTGCGGAGCTGGTGAAAACCACAAAAATCGAATTTGCCACTTGGCGAAACTCCCGGTGTTTTAACGACTTTCCCAGTGGAATGCCGCAAGAAACACTCGTCGAACTGCGGTTTTGGGCTACCACCACCTGGAATTCCCCAGCACCCTTGGCATAATGTTTCCGGTGCCAATTGTGCCGTTGACAACGATTTCCAAGGCTTCACGACCCGCCTCGCGTTCTGCGTGTTCCCACCCTACCTGGCGCACCGAATTGATCTCGGAAAGCTCCCGCCCGAACTGACTACGTGGAACTGCGTGATGGCGTCGTTTTGATCGCTCTGAGTGCCGCCCGCGGAGCCTCAGTGGTCTTGTTAGGCAGTCAAATTGAACACCAAATCGGATTGTTGTGACCGACCGGCGCGAAGCGTCCCTGCTAGACGGTGAATACCGCACTGGCATGCTCAGGTGTGACAGTCTGAACCACGCAGGGATGCCACGGGGAATTCGGCGAGGTGCTGACGAACAGCAAACAACGCCAAGGCAACACGTCAACGATCGGTAGTCGATCCCGATCGAACAACTTTGGAGACCTTCCGTGATCAAAACCGCCGAGCTGAAAGCGCAGACACGACGCGAGTTGGCCGATATGGCCAAAAACTACGGAATAGCCGGTTGGCACGGGATGAAGAAGGATGAATTGATCGACTCGATACGCAAACTGCAACGGCGGCTGCGGCGAAAGGCGAACGAGGAGGCGAAGGCCGACTCAAAGCCTGCCCCGAAGGCTCACTCCAAGCGTCTGGCAAAGAACTCCGGCAGCACGAAAGCGCGAACTACCCAAAGGCGAATTGCCAAGCCAAGTGATCTCGAAGCCAAACGTGTCTCTGCAAAGTCGGCGCGAATTCGAGCTCAGCTTCGTAAACGCCAAGAGACCATCAGCCGCAACAAGGACCTGTCTACGTCCGTGCTGGTTGGCGGAGCAGCAGTTCAGCAGGGATCTGAGCGAACCCGAGCCAAAGGCGCTCACCGCGACCGGTGTGTTCTACTGGTCAGGGACTCGTACTGGTTGCAGGCCAGCTGGGAAATCACCCGCGCCAGTGTCCAGCGCGCCCAGTCGGCATTGGCGGAACGATGGCATACCGCTGTTCCGGTGCTGCGATTGATGACGGTGGGAGACTCCGCGGCCAACGGTGCCGAGTCGGTTGCCCGGGACATTCGCATCCACAGCGGCGTCAACACCTGGTACATCGATGTCGACGAACCGCCCACACGCTTTCGTGTCGTGGTTGGCTATCTCTCAGACAACGGAACGTTCCACGCGATCTGCCGCAGTAACATTGTGGAGACGCCGCGTCCGGGCGAATGCGATCGTTTGGACGAGCACTGGACGGACATTGCCGAGGACTACGAGCGAATCTATTCGCAAAGCGGCGGCTATGACACCAGCGGTGGTGACCTGAAGGAGATGTTCGAGGAACGCCTGCGACGTTCCATGCCGCAGCGTGGGGAAAAGTCCAAGGCGGTTGCGGATCCCGAATGGCTGCGCAAAACGAAGCTGCCCTTCAACGTCGACGCTGAGCTCATCGTCTTCGGTCAAACGTCCCCAGGTGCCAGCGTCATGGTTGCGGGCAACCCCGTGAAGCTGCAGGGTGACGGCTCCTTCACGCTACGAATGGAGCTTCCCGACAAACGGCAGGTCTTGCCGGTCACTGCCGAGAGCCGAGACGGTTTGCGACAGCGAACAACGGTGATCGCCGTTGAGCGCAACACCAAGGTGATGGAGCCGGTTGAGCACGAAGACAACTTCTAAGACGACCGCATCTTGGCGCGAGCACGACTGAGAACGGGGCCGATGCTGTTTTCGGCCAGCCCGATTTCTTGGCTGATCTCCTGGTAGGACTTTCCTTCCAAGTGATACATCCGAACCACATTTGCCTCTTGCGGATCCAGCCGAACCATCAGTCGTTCGACCTCTTCTCGATCTTCCAACAACACCGTTTCCGCGTTGTGGGTGGCAGCGCCGTTGCCGTTGACTTGGGCGTGCGATTCTTCGCTGCGTGACTGCTGACGCATGGAGGCGATCAGCCGACGCACAATCACGCGACGAGCGATCACGGTCAGATAGGTTGCCAGCGAGGAATTGCGTCGAAAGCGGCGGAGGACTGCGTAATCGTCGCGCACGATCGCCAAGAACACTTCGGCCACTAGATCATCTTGGGTGGCCCGGTCGATTGGCAGCCCTCGCGTCTGGCATGTGTGCCTGGCCACATGCACGACCAGCCCCAGAAATCGATCGACGAAGTCTTCCCAGGCACGCGGCGCG
>JBCCUO010000141.1:0-7670 GCA_039196805.1 Planctomycetota bacterium
ATCTCGGTCACCGGCATGTCCACCAGCCCGCTCAACGAGGCACGGCGGGCCGCTTCCCGTTCGGTGTTGTCACCAAAAAGGCGATCGAACACGACGAACAGCAGCGCAATGACCACAAAGGCCAGCAAGCGTCGCGATCCGATGGTTCTCAGCGGCATCGAGTGGAACTTCCGTGCGGATACGACGGGGGTGGGAACAGTCCTTGTCCGTATCGACTTGGCAAACTTTGCGGCTTGAGTCGCTTGTTTCGATTTTGCGGATTTTGCGAGACAGCGGTCAGCGGTCAGCGGTCAGCGGTCAGCGGGAAGGGAATGCTGTTGGCTGTTGGAAAACCGAAGGATTGTTCTCCTCCTCAATACTCTCCCCACCTATTTCCTCCCTCTTCCCACCTCCCCGCTCCCAATCTTCTGTCATCCGGTCTTCTGTCCCTTCCTCGCCCCCGATCCCCAACTCCCGACCCCGCTTCCATTTTCCCTCTCCCCGATCTTTCAGTCCTCCCGCCCGAATCGGGCAAATCTCACGCGGCTAATCCTTCGCCTGCAATTCGTGCAAATGCAGCGCGCGTGGTGTTTTTGCAACCTAAAGTTCCGCAAGCGAAGGACAGGAAATCGGACTTTGGATTCGATTTCCCGTTGCATTCGATGGAGAGCGCAGATTGCGTGCTAGAGTTCCTCGAACCAACGATATTCGCCCCCAACATCGCGAATCAGTTCCAAGGGTCAGTCACCCAACGTTCTGACCTCGAACAAGAGTCCACCTATGAATTGCCCTGCAAGAAACAACGCTCGACACGCCTTCACCTTGGTGGAGCTGATCGTGGTTCTGATGATCCTGGTCGGCTTGGCCGCTGTGTTGATCCCCGCAGTTACCGAGATGGTGGCGCGGACCAATGCCAGCACCGCGTCGGCGAACATCGCTGAAGTTTCCAACGCCGTCCAACGCTACGAGGCTCAGTTCCTGGACTATCCCAACAACCTGGATAGCCTGATGACCGACTTGACCGGCACCGATCTGGACACGTTGACGACCGGACTGACCGCTGCGACAGCCGACTTGACGTTGACCGCCGCCCTGCGTGCTCCGTTGACCGAGGCAGGCATTACCACCGTGGGTGTGCATGCCGCCGGGGACGACACCTTTGTTCTTCCGACCGCCACCACGTTGACCGACACGACAGTCCTAAAGGGCCTGACTCCAGCGACTCAGGTGACGCTAGGGTTGGAAACGACCGGTGTCGCCAACAAGTACGTCGTCTTCGGCATCGGTGCCCTTTCGGAACTCAATGGCAAGACCAGCATTGATGCACCGGTGTATTTCCCTGAAAACGGCACGCTGAATCCCGATACGGTTTACGGACGATTCATCGCCGTGTTCCAGATCACTGACGGAACCAACGCACTAACACGAGCCAAGTTCGTCACCGTGATCACGCCGACGGGCGAGGGATTGAATACCGGAATGTCCAACTACTTCACGACGGTCAGCGATCTCTAAGTTTGGACCAGTGACCGAATCGCCGCTCACCAAATCGGCGGCGAACCGCACAAGCGATGAGAGGGAATTGGTGGCACTGCCAGCCTTCTCATCCACCGGATACGGGAACTGCAGCCGGCGAAGACTCTGCTTCTTTGCCGGCTGAATTTCTGTTCGCTCGGCCTGCACAGTCCGCGAACAGGAAGCAATCGCGACGTTCAGCTTCGCACCGCTGGACCGAGCTTCGACACGGGTGGGAATGACACATGCGCAGTAATCATGGGATGACCCTGTTTGAGCTGGTGATCACATTGATGATCCTGGCTGCCATTGCCGGCTTGGCTGCCCCCGTCTTCTCCGGCACGGTCCAGTCGGCCAACGAAGTGGCAACCAAGCGATCGCTCGAAGCCATTCGCGACGCGCTGGCCAACTACTGGCAAGACACAAAATGGGTTGGCTTGGACGGCGTCACCACGGTCGGCACGGAGTCGAATCGGTTGTCGATCGCCTGGCTGTTCTCCAATCCCGTCACCGACGACTCGACGTTTGACTTCGACCTCAACACGCGAATCGGATGGCGTGGTCCCTACATTTCCGAATCGACAGGTGACCTGACCACGTTCGGTACCGCCACGTTGGTCGACGCGTGGAACCAGGCCATCGTGGTCCAAGACGTCGACTCCTCAGCGTCACTTCGCGACGTCCGAGTCGTCTCCGGAGGTCCGGATGGAACGATCGACACTCCGAGTGCCACCGCAACGTCGGCCTTGACCAGCACTGATGTGGGGGACGACTTGTATGTCGCGTTCACCCTTCGCTGATCGTCGCGGTTTGACCCTTTTGGAACTGATTGTCGCGTTGGGCATTCTGGCGGTGCTATCCACCGTGGCCGTACAAGCACTCGATCCGCTCGCCGACCAAGCGCGCTACGAAACAACCCAGCGTACGCTGGACCAGCTTCGCGTTGCCACCGTAGGTGATCCGTTAGCGCGCCAGGTCGACGGCCAAAGAGTCGTCTCCGGTTATGTTGCCGACATGGGACAGTTGCCCGGTACCTTGGACGACCTGTTTACGCAGCCAGTTGGAATGATCGCCAGCTCGGTCCAGTCGTTTGACTCCGATCGCGATAGTGTGAACGACGTCACTCTGACCAGTGGTTGGAAGGGACCGTACCTTCAACTGGGTGCGGGGATATCCAGCCTGACGGACGGTTGGGGACGCGCCCCGCTCGTCGATCCCGACGCTGGTGACTTCGACTTCACGTCCTACGGTTCGGACGACGACTCGGTATCGCCCGAGGACGGGTATCGAGCCGACGTCAGCGTTGTGATTCCCGCCAGTCACTACACGACGACGGCCACGTTTCGGCTCTTCGCAATCGACGCAGTGACATCAACGCGGATCGATCCCTCCCCCAGTGGCACGCAGCAGCTGGGCGTGCTGCTATATGGGATCGGCGTTGCCGGCGGAAGCACCGGAGCGATCGAGGAGTTGATGATTCCCGTGGCGGCAACCGGAACGTTTGAAGCCACGCAGTCCAGCTTCGTCCAGGGTCACGCCGCCGCGCGTGGAATCCTTTGGGACGACGCCGACTCGGACGATGTGCTCGACGCGGGCGAAACGATTGTCGACGCCAGCTACGTCCACTATTTCACCGTGACCTCCGAAACTGATCTACGGATCGAGATGGAACTGAGGTGAATCGCATGCTAGGTCGACGAAACCTGCACACGCTTCTCTGGATTCGCTCCGAATCGGTCGCTCGCGTGGACATCGAGTGGTCGGCGATCCCTGCCGTTCGCGGCGAGTACCACGCCAGCCGCAACGAATCGTCCGACTTGCTTTCGGCTGTTCAGCAGGCCATCGACTTGGGGCCCGACGACTTGGCGTGTGTCTGGGTGGTCAGCGATCAGTTCTGGAACGGACCGATTGCGTTGGACCCCGCGGTCGCGCAGGCAGCCGCGGAACAGGATATCCTTCAAACACTTGCGCTGGAGGCCGAGTTCGACACGGGTGTGTCCGCCTTTGAATCCCGAGTGGCCGCCGTCGCTCAAAGTGGCGGCGGTCCGGACTCGATTTGGTGGGTCGCGCACGCCTCCAACGATCAGATCGAAACCATCGCGGACCTGGTCGCCCATTCGGAATCTCGATTGTCGGGACTGGGCTCGGACCGCTTGCTATTACCATCGAGTGCAGAGACCGAACAACTTCCACCGGAACGATTCGCTCTGCAGTGGTTGTCAAAGTGCCTCAACGATCCACCGCTGATTCCTGTCATCCGCTACGAAGTCGAATCGACGTGGGCACAAAACAAGACTCTGATGCGGGCGGCCGGACTGCTGGTCGCGATTTTGATCTGCTTCGGCGCGCATTGGGCGACGGGTTCCACTCTGCAGCAGTCGACGTCGCAACTGGCTCGTTTGGACGTCCAGCAGAGACAGCTGAAGCAGCAGATCGAGGCAGCCGACGCGGCACAGCGTCTCAGCGATCAGCAAACGCGGATGCGTCGACAGCAAGCTGAGTCCGAAGCGACAAGACGTCGTGACCTGATGGAGAAAAATGCCTCCGAACGAGATCTCAAGCGTCGGCCCGTGCAGATCCTGGAAGCGCTTCGGCAGTCAGCCGACCAGCGGCACTGGCTGCAAGACATCCGCTGGGCCTCTGACCGATTGACTCTGCAGGGGCTTGCCACCGGCAGCGAGGCCGTGGGACGACTGACCCGAACGCTGGAGCATGAGCTGGTCGACTGGGCGGTTTCCCCTGCCACGCTGTCACCCGCCAACGGTACCGAGTTGGTTCACTTTGCGATCGAGCTTGGGATCTCGAAATCGAAGGTAAAAGGTGTGGCCACCGCTGGACGCTACGAGGCATCACGATGATCGACAGACTTCGAACCGATCCGCGGGTTCAAGCGATTGCACCGGCGTTTGCGTTGTTGCTGGCCTACGGATTGACCGTCGCTTGGCCTCGTCACGCCGCGATCCAGACACTCCGAGCGGACTGCGAACAGCGCTTCATCGCCGTGCAGACGCTGCAAAGCCGATTGGGCGCGGGAGCTCCCGCCTCTGTCACGCAGGTCCGTCGTTCGGTTCCTCAGGAGGCGTCGACCAAACCCGACAATGACGCCCTTGCGTGGCGTGATCCTAAGTCGACAGAAGATGCGGTCGCAGATCGAACTCCCGCCGCCGTGGTCAGTGGACTGTTGGCGATTCTGGAGTCAAACGGCCTGCGATGTGAATCGAGCCGCGCTCTGACCAACGCATCAGGCGTCTCCCGAGACGATCTTCAACAGGAATTGAACTTGCAAGGTTCATTCCAGGACATGCTGTCAGCGCTACATCAAGTCAAACGTCACTATCCCGAAATCCTGCCCATTGGGCTCTCCATGCAGCGACAAGACATGAATGCGCCTTGCCAGTGGTCGCTTGCCATTCGCTTGCGTGAGAACCAAGAATGAACATGACGATCGAAACACCTGCGCTGGCGGACACACTGGACTTCGTGGACCTTGATGTCGTTCGCTTTGATCCTTCGGTTGCGAACGCCCTCTTTTCGTCGGCGGCGCGACGGTTTCGCTGCATCGTGATCTGTCGCGTCAATGAACAGCTGATGGTCGCGACCAGCCATCCCCAACCCGACCTGGTGGATGCCTATTTGCAGGATCATCTGACCGAGCCGTTCACACTGTTGCGAGCTGACGAACACGCCGTTCGTCGTCATATGCCACAGGTGCACGCTTCGGCCGTATCATCCGAACCAGAGCCCGATGCCGGTGGCGAGTACGTGGCAATGTGTGACGAGCTACTTCACGCTGCCAGTCGTCGCGGGGCATCTGATATCCACTTGGTGCCTGATGAAGACCGCATTCGCGTCGGTTACCGAATCGATGGGGCCTTGGAGGCGACGCGTGAACTTCCCAAGACATTGCTCAGCGGTTTGACCAGCCGATTGAAGGTCATGGGCGGTCTGAACATCGCCGAAAAACGGGAGCCTCAGGACGGACGTTTCAGTTGGACCAATTCGAAGCGGTTGCGTCATGATGTTCGCGTCGCGACGATCCCGACGCGATTCGGTGAGCGTGTGACGATGCGTTTGTTGACTCCGGTCGAGGGCGCCGAAGGGCTGGCCGATCTGGGTATGACGGACGCCCAGTTGTCCGAATTTCGCCCCGCGATGGCGTGTCCCAACGGACTGATCTTGTTGACCGGCCCGACCGGATGCGGCAAGTCCACGACGCTTTACACGGCGATCACCGAACGACTGCGACGGAGCACCACGAACGTGATCACGATCGAGGATCCGATCGAGTTTGAGATTCCCGGCGCTTCGCAAATCGAAGTAGACGCAGCCCAAAAAGTAACCTTTCCCCGAGCGCTGCGCAGCATTTTGCGTCACGACCCCGATGTGATCATGGTGGGTGAAATCCGTGATGCCGAAACGGCCGAACTGGCCATCAAAGCATCGCTGACGGGTCACTTGGTGCTCAGCACGCTGCACACGAATACGGCGGCCGGTGTAGTGACTCGGCTGCTGGACATGGGTGTCGAACCTTTCCTGGTCGCGGCCACGCTCCGCCTTTCGGTTGCCCAGCGTCTCGTCCGTCGGCTCTGTCAGCATTGCCGAGCTCCGGTGCAAATCGATGCAACCACCAGCATCGCGCTTGGCGACCCTAGCTTGGCTGGCCAAACCGCCTATCAGGCCGTCGGGTGCGTGTACTGTGGCGGCAAGGGCTATCGAGGCCGCACAGCCTTGTTCGAGATGCTGCCCGGTGGCGGTGACGTGGCCGAGCGGATTGCGACCGGTCAAGGCGAAACCGGACTGTTGAAACAGATGCAGGAATCACGCCAGCCACGGATGATCGACGACGGCGTTACGAAAATCCTTGATGGGACCACGACGACAGAGCAAGTGCTGTCGGCCGTGGCCACTTGGTGATGCCCGTGAACGGCACGACCGCCAAGGCAACCCGATACGCCTACGTGGTGCAAACGGCTCGCGGATCGATTCAGCGTGGCGTGCTTTCCGGGTACGGACCAGATGAGGTACGCCAGTCGCTGGCCAGCCGCGGCCACCGACTGATCGGCTTGTCAGCGGACAAGTCGACGCGAAGTTCGAGTTGGTGGGCCGCTTGCAAGGCCAACGTTGAACGCCTGACAAAGCAGGGCTCGGGCTCCCCGCGATTGGGGTCCGCACAAGCCGAATTGATGCTGCAACAACTGGCTTCGATGCTGGAAAGCGGTCTTGAACTAGCACCCTCCCTGCGAGAACTGTCGCAGCAGAGTCACTCGGCGGCGACACGGCAGGTTTGCCTGCACGTTGCTTCCAGGGTAGAGCAGGGCGGTTCGCTACATGAGGCACTCAAGTCAACCGGCCGTTTTCCCCCAGTGGCTTGCCGATTGGCCGAAGTGGGTGAACAGACCGGCCAATTGCCCGCCACGCTCGTCCATGCCGCCGACTTTCTCCAACTCCGACGCGAGGCGTTTGGCAGCCTGATCACCGCTCTCGCTTACCCCATCTTGGTCGCCATCGCCGCGCTCGCGGTTGCCGGCTATCTAGTGGTTTACGCAATCCCCAAGTTGGCCGAGTTGTTGCAGACGTTGGGACGAGAACTGCCCGCAATGACTCAGCGGTTAGTCGATATCGCAACGTTCGTGCAATTGCACGGAATCACCATCCTTGTCGCTGCGGTCGCTTGCCTTTTGTCCGGATGGTTGTGCACGCTGTGGCCTGCTGGTCGGTTCCAGATCGATCGCGCGATGCTCCGCGTTCCGCTGATCGGCAGCCTATTGCGAATGTCGGCCACTCATCAGCTTTCCAGTGCACTGGCACTGATGTTGCGGAGCGGAGTGCTGTTACCGGACGCCTTGGCCGCGACCACAACGCTGCTTCGCAATCGTTCGCTCCATGATCAGATCACGACCGCTCGCGTCCATGTAGCCGGCGGTCGAGACCTGGCAGGTTCGCTGGCGGGATCGGGTTTCGCCCCCATGTTGCCCAGCATGGCGGCAGTGGGCGAGAAGACGGGTGACTTGCCCAAGGCCCTGGATCATGTGGCCCGTTTCTACGCTGCTCGCGTCGACGCCCGCATCAAACAATTCGCTCGGATCGTCGAACCCGCCATCATCGTGGTCGTCGGTGGCCTGGTGGGATACGTGTACATCGCGTTCTTCATGGCCTTGATGAGCGCAGGAGCAACC
>JBCCUO010000142.1:0-7661 GCA_039196805.1 Planctomycetota bacterium
CGACGAGAACCACTTGGTCTGCAGCGCCAGTGGTAAGGTCATTGGACTGGCTCCAACGACCGGCAACCGGCTCTGGGAGTTTGATGGCATTGAGAACAACACCTCTTGCACGCCGATTCCGATCGCGAACGGCGCGTTCTTGATTGGCGCCTCGAGCGGACGGGGCGAAGACAACTCTGGGAAAGCAGCCACTAACAACGGTGTGATCCAAGTGTCGAAGGGTTCCGACGGGTATGACATCAAGTACAAGTGGCGTGCCGCAAAGGCCTCTTCGACGTTTGGCAGTCCGATTGTTGCAGGTGACTCAGCCATCTTCGTCAACCGAGCCGGAGTGCTGTATCGGTTGAACATTGAAACGGGCGAGGAACTTGCCACGACCCGCACCAGTGCGGGCGGCATCTGGGCGACGCCGCTGGCGGTTGGGGATCGGTTGTACCTGTTTGGCTACAAGGGCACGACCAGCGTGATCTCTCTGACCGACAACTCGGAATTGGCGTCAAATCGCTGCTGGGAAACCGGGGAGGAATCTCCCGGATTCGGCGGGGGGAGCGTCCTGTATGCAGCGGCGATCGCTGGCGACCGGTTGGTCCTGCGCCGTGGTGACATGATTTTTGCGATTGGCAACCAATGACCCAACGAACCAACATCGGAGGTGACGCTCACCTGCCATTTCTCCCTCAACGCCAGGGGACAACGATGAAGTACCGAAGTCCACTTTCAACCGCTCTTGTCGTCATCGCGATTAGCTGGTTCACGGCCGTCGGGCTTGATGCGTCCGCAGCCGATCGCTCGCCGCCTGCACAGGGCGATACCGGCAGCCAGCCGGACCCGCCAGTGTCTCGGTTTCATCGTCCACTGCCCGAATCGTTAACAAGCTTCGGCGCCAGTGTTGTCGATGGCTATCTCTACGTCTTCAGCGGACACAGCGGCAGCACGCACGGCTTTGGAAAGGACTTGCTGGTCGATCGCTTTCGTCGGATTCGCTTTGACGATCCCGATGGGCAGTGGGAGGACTTGGCGATGCACCAACCGGCACAAAGCACCGCTCTGGTCACGGATGGAAACGATCTTTACCGGGTGGGTGGACTTTCGTTCTTGAATGAATCGGGTGACGAGACGAACTTCAACTCCACAAGTCACTTTGCCAAATACAGCATTGACGAAGATCAATGGCATGAGCTGTCGCCATTGCCAGAGTCTCGATCCTCGCTTGATGCGGCGGTCGTCGGTCGCAAGATCTACGTCGTCGGCGGCTGGGATCTGCAAGGCAAGTCATCCAGAGACGCTACTTGGCACGATACAGTCGCCGTATTTGACTTGGACCAAGCTGACGCCGGGTGGTCCAGCATCGATGGCCCCGGATACAAGCTCCGCGCCAGCTCCGTCGCCGCTCACGATGGCAAGCTCTATGTCATCGGTGGCATGGGGCCGAGCGGATTCTTAAGGCGAACGTCGATCTATGACCCGGAGACGCAGACTTGGGCTGAGGGCCCTGAGCTGCGTTCGGACAGCCGAATGACCGGGTTCGCGACCAGCAGTTTCGCAACGGGCGGTCGGCTCTACATCACCGGCTCGTCCGGTATTGTCTACGCGTTGGCCGCTGACGGCCAGTCTTGGGAGGTGGCCAACCGCTTGCTGTACCCCAGGATGTTTCTGCGATTGCTACGGGCCGCAGAAGGGCGGCTGTTGGCCGTTGGTGGGACCGGCCCAAGCGGGATGGGCCGCCTCTCTCTGATCGAATCGCTCCGCGTCGGTGACTCGGTTTCGACCGCACCCAAGGCGGTCGCTTGGACCGTGCCCTATACCGGAAAGGCGAAGCACAGCCAAGCATTGGTGCTGCTGGGATCAAAACTTTACGCCATGGGGGGCAATGCCAGTTGGTCACCGCATGACTTCAGCGAGGGAGCTTTCTTGGATCAGGCCTTTGCCTTTGACATCAATGAACGCGACGTCCAGGAACTGCCGACGATGCCAATGCCGGTCCAGAGCGGCGCGGGCGTGCTGCACGATCAAAACAGTGACCACACCGTGATCATGGTCCTGGGGGGAATGAACTACGGCCCCGACGGACACCACGCCCTGTCCTCCGCACTGAAGTTCGATCCGGAAACGGAAGCTTGGGAGGTGTGCGATTCGCAGCTCCCTGAGCCGCGAGCGATGGCCTGCGCGATTGCCCATGACGATGCCCTTTGGATGCTAGGGGGCAGCGACGCGGGGCACAGCAATTCTCCGAGGGAAAGCGTCCTTCACTGGTGGGGCGATTCCACCGCCATTGGTCCGCTACCCAAGGTTGAGATGCCGCACCCTCGACGATCCTTTGCCACGGCGGTCATCGATGACGAGTGTTTCGTGATCGGTGGGCTGGGAACGGGAATGTCGATCGAATCGAACGTTGATGTTTTCCACTTGAACGATCGGACATGGCGCTCGATTCCGTCGCCGCATGCGTCACGCGTGTTTCCAGCGGCATGCGTCAACGGAGGAAAGATCTGGCTGTTTGGTGGATTCCAAAGCAGCGGCGGCGTGTTCGAAGAGTGCAGTACCCTGGAATGCTACGACCCAGAGTCCAACACTTGGACAATCGTCGACGATTCGATCCCGGGCGTTGACGCGTCGATGAGGCTATTCGATTTCAATGGGCGATTGCTCTTCTTTGGGATTGATCGCCAGGACAGCTCGTCGGCGAACTTTGTGCTCTACGATCCTGACCCGGTCGCCGAACCGCTCGAAGTCGCAGCGATGACGTTTGGTGCGTCATCAACGTCGGAATCGGCCGAGCAAAACGCGAAAAGCCTGATGCGAAAGGACACCAACAAAGATGGCGTGCTGTCACTGCAAGAACTTGGCAATCGCTTGCAGGACTTCGCGGCCGAAGCGGATGCCGACGGTGACAGCAGGATCACCATGGACGAACTGGTGGCAAAGATGACCGCGGACGAACAAGCCGAAGCGGAAGAACAAGCGAAACAACAGGCTCTGGATCTGCAGCAGCAGAAGGTAGCTGCCCAAGAGAAGGCAGACGAATTGCAACGGCAGGCCGACGCCAAGCAACGAGAGGCTGACCAAGCACAACGGCAAGCAGACGCCGCCCAAAGAGAAGCCGACGCACTCCAAAGGGAGACCCTCGAATGATCCGCTTTGACTCGACATCACCCCGCTCCATCCATCCACTGCTATCGCCCCTTGCCGTCCTGCTGGGATTGCTGTCTTGGACGGGGCCCGACCGAGCCTCGGGCGAGGAGTATCAAACGTTTCACGAGCACATTTTGGGGACGTCACTGGAATTGGTTGTCAACGCCGATTCAGCTCAATCAGCGGCCGCAGCCGAACGCGGGATCCTGGAACAAATCGATCGCTTTGACAGCCTGTTGAGTCGCTATCGAAGCGACAGCGAATTCGCACGATGGCTGGCAACGGATGTCGGCACCTCCTTTGACGCTTCCAAGGAACTGCGTCAGGTCCTCAGGCACGCCCAGACTTGGCGGGAACGCACTGACGGCGCGTTCGATATTCGCTCGGGTGAACTGGAGCGGGCTTGGAAGCAATTCGCAGGCGATGCTCAGCGCTGGAATGCAGAACGCAAGCAACTGGTCGGCCAGATGTCGAGCGATTCCATCAAGTTTTTCGGCACGGCGATCGTCCGCACCGCTCGGCATCAGATCAGCTTGGACGGTCTGGCAAAGGGTTACATCTTGGACCAAGTCGCCAAGAGCGCCCTGCGACACTCGCCGCGGGTCTCAGGCGTTTGCATCAATCTGGGTGGGGACATCCGCGTGGCCGGTGACATGACCCGGCGAGTCGGCGTGACCGATCCGAATGCCCCAAGTGAGAACGCCGATCCTCTGGCCACGGTGGTGCTTCAGGGTGATGTCGCAATTGCAACCAGCGGAACCTATCGCAGGCAGATCCGAAGCGCGGGTCAATCCGCGACTCACCTTTTTGACCCGCGGACAGGGCTTCCCTGTACGCATGTGTTGGGTGCGACGGTGGTGGCGTCCACGGCCACCGCGGCAGACGCGTTGGCGACCGCTCTTTGCGTCATGACGCCGATCGAATCGCTTTCGCTGATCAACTCGCTTGCCGGAGTGGAGTGCCTGATCGTGACGTCACGCGGTGTGCAGTGCTCGGTCAATTGGCCGAGTCGAGGCACGATGCCATCTCAGTCTCTGGTATCGAACAAGGAGGAAACTAAGGAGGGGCTTCACGTCTGGTTTCGCCTGAATCGACCCAAGGGTGGTCGCTATCGCCGGCCCTATGTCGCTGTATGGCTTGAAGACACCGATGGATTCCCGGTGAAGACCGCTGTGCTGTGGCTTCAGACCGAACGCCCGGGACCTAGGTGGCATCGGGATTTGACGCGTTGGTATCGCAATGATCGCATGCGGAAATTGGCTGAGAAGAAGGATCTGATCGGAACCATCTCAGGTGCGACACGTGGTCCTGGTGAGTACGAGGCGCACTTTGACGGGACGGACAACGCAGGCAAGGCGCTTCCCGACGGCGAATACACGCTGTGCATCGAGGCGGCTCGCGAAAAGGGCACTTACCAGATCATTCGCGAGCGGGTCCGCTGGGGTGAGCAAGCGATCGGCCGGAAGCAACTCAAGACAAACATTGAGGTGGATCAGGCCAGCTATCAGTTCACCCCCAAGTCACAGTAGTTTTCGCGCGACGGACGAATGACCTGATGCCGGCAAGACGTCGAAAGTCGCTCTTTCAAAAGAGCGCGGCGGTCGTGCGATGGCTGCACATCTACATCTCGATGTTGGGATTCGCCGCGTTGATGTTCTTTGCGGTGACCGGGATCACGCTGAATCATCCGACGTGGTTGGGCGGAAGCGACCAGGTGGTTCGCGATTCGACCGGTCAGTTGCCGTCCGAGTTGGTCCAGCGAATGGATCGACTCGCGATCGCCGAACGCATTCGTCGTGATCATCAACTCCGCGGTGCCGTCCACGAATTCGAAGTGGACGATTACGAATGCATGATCGTCTTCAAAGGCCCAGCCTATGCGGCGGATGTGTTTGTCGATCGGGAGAGCGGGGAGTATTCCCTTTCGGTCTCGACCAGCAGCTGGGTCGGCCTGATGAATGACCTTCACAAGGGACGCGACAGCGGCTTGGCTTGGTCCTGGATCATCGACGTTTCAGCACTGCTGATGATTCTGATGTCCCTGACCGGGATCGTGCTTTTGCTCTACCTTAAAAGGCGACGACTCTCAGGACTGGTCGCGGCAGTGGTCGGGACCCTTTTTTTGCTAGCATTTGTCGTGATTGCGATTGCCTAGCTCGTCGGGAGCGCGAACTTCGCCCGAAGAATCCGGTTGACACCAGCGTTTTGACCGATATCTTGTTGAGAACAGTTCTCAATTGCAATTTCTGCGACGAAGCCAGCCAGCCGGAGGTCTTTGCCTCCATCGCCAGCCCGCCACGCCCGGATTGCTTTTAGGCGGCATTGATATGCCTCCTCAGCACTCCTTCATTTATAGGCGAGCCAATGGCCGGGACCTTTGACTTACAGACGGTTTGGCACCAGTATCGGGAGGGCAACGTGGGTGGCGTGATCGACGCACTGACGCCCTACGCCTCGGTGGACACACCGGACTCTGAAACGCACAGCAATCAGTCCGAGCTTCTTCAGCTTCTTGGATTGGCTTTGCACGATCAGGGCAAGCCGTTTGAGGCAGCCGATACGCTTGAAAGAGCAAGCCTGCTGACACCGATCAGCGATGCCGCGCGGATTGCCCTCGCGTCGTCCTACGCTCAGCTACGTCGTATCGATTTGGCAAGGGAACTCTACCTTCAACTGGCTCTCGGCCGGCGTCTTGATGCGGAGTTGATGCTGCAAGTCGCGGCCGGCCTGGAGGCAATCGATTCTCCAGACCTTGCCATGAAGGTCTGCGAGTGGATCACCGAACGGGACGAATCCGTCGCCCAAGCCTACTACGACATGGGGTTCTATTCGGCGCGCGCTGGTCAGCCGCTGTACATGACCGAAGCCTTGGTTCATCGCGCCCTGCAGCTCGATCCCGAGAACATTCATTACCGAGTCGGCTTGGTCTCGCTGTTGATTCAATTGGATCGCAAGGAGGAAGCCATTCGCGCCCTCGGGAAGATCGATTCGCTGGACATTGAGAAAGTCGAGTGCGTGAGTTGTCTTCGCCGGATCGCGGATCTGCTTCACGAGAAGGGCGAAGCGGTGCTTGCCTGCGTCTGTGATCGTCGCGTCGACGTCCTGTCAGAAGCAAAACGAAAACGAGACATCCACACCAGCGATGGAGACGTCGCCCGATGAGCTTCTTTAACCTCGTGATTCTGCACGTCTCCGCGATCGGCGGCGTGCTGCTGCTGTTCTGTGTTTTGGGGACCCTCTCGATCTACGTTGCCGATCGGGTTCGCTGGCTACGCGTTCCCGCGGATTCGGCGCCGCGTCAGGAACCGGAGCCGATCTTGGCCGAGTCATCGACACCGGTGCGCCTTGATTTCCCTGGGCGAACGCGGCATCCCCATCCGTACTGGAGACTTTCGTCTGTTGACCTCTTCGCCGGAGCGAGCCACTCGTGACCAGCAGCAATGACTGGATTCGTGCCGCGCAAGCTGAAGCGGAGTGCGGCAATCATGATCGCTGCGTGCAGTTCGCCAACTACGCGATTGCCCGTGACCCAGATTCGGCGAGCGCTTGGAGCTGGCTGGGGTGGGGGCTGTTTTCCAGTGGCCTGATCGCCGAAGGCGTAGAGGCTCTGGAGACCGCGTCGACGCTTGGTCCGTTGACCGATCGCACCCGGATTGAACTCGCGATCGCTTATGGAGCCCTCGGGAAACGCAGTCTCTCTCGGGATCTGCTGATGATGTCGGCGACGACGAATCGGCTCTCCGCCGAGTGCATGCTGCGAGTGGCTGCGGGATTGGAGGCGGTTGATGAACCGGAGTTGGCGATGGAGGCCTGTCGCCGTGCGGGTCGTTTGAATCCCGAGTGGCCCGAGGTCCATTTTCGCATGGCCACCTACGCCGCACTCTGTGGGTACCCGTCGACGACCAGCGAGGCGTTGTATCGACATGCGATTGATCTCGATTCGGAAAACCTTCACTACCGAGTCGGTTTGGTCTCTCTCCTCATTCGCCTGAATCGATCGCGGGAAGCGATGCAAGTCATCGACCGATTCGTTCCATCACGGCTTGAGGAGATCACATGCACGTGTTGCTTGAAACGGATTGCGAACCTGTACTTTGACATTGGCGATCTTGCCCGAGCGTCCGCCTGTTCTGCGCGGTATGGGCAGTTGATGAGCGTTGGCACCGCCAATGCCTCCTAGTCCCTTCGTGTCGTGGGGCCCGCCAGAGTTCCGAGCAATCGCACACGAGTCACCGATCGCACGTGAAATCGTGTGCTAGATGAAGCTGGTGCCGGCTTCGATCTCGCCCAGACGGTCGTAGCACACGGCCATGCGTTCGCGATCCTGGAAACTGTCGAAGATGCAGATCAGCCTCCACAGGCAACACGGGCAGTCCAGTTCGACCGATTGTGGCGTCACGACCTGGCGAACGACTTCGTAGGCGGCCTGGACCTGATCCAGCCGGATCATTAGCGTCGCCGCAGTGACGCGAAACTCCGCGGTCGAAGGGGCAAGTTCAATGGCACGCTGAACCGACTCTAAGCACGAC
>JBCCUO010000143.1:0-7643 GCA_039196805.1 Planctomycetota bacterium
ATCCACGAGACTTGGCATGCCTTTCAGGGCAGGATTGGTTCGACGCTGAACGAGCGTTCTATGCATGAAGGGGTGGCCACCTACCTGACTCAGGTGGTCGATGAATCGCTGCCTGACCACAAAGTGATGATGTGGAGCAGCGATCAATGGCAGGCAGCGACAAAGCATCGAGACGCGATCGTCAAAGCGTTTGTCGCGGCAAAGGACTCTAGAAACGCCCGTGACATAAGCGGCTTCACCCAACTGGGCGGGCAAGTCACGGGTCTGCGTGAAGCACCCGACCGCTCGGGGTACTACGTAGGGTTTCTTGCTTGTCGGGCTTGCCAAGCGGCGCATCCGCAGCGGACGCCAGCGGATTTGATTGCAACCGATCCCGAGGACCTGCTGCAGTCGTTGATCGGTTCCCAATGAGGGTTCAGCGCGCACCAACGCGGGGAGTTGATGCAAAGTCCATGCGCGAAACCGAAAAACAGTTTTAAGGGGTTGCCTGCCAGGGTCGCGCGCGTATCATAGGTGTGCCTCAAGAAGGCTCACCGCTTCGGCGGTCCGCCCGTGTTGTAATGCCCCAACAACACGGGCTTTTTTTATGCGCGCACGGTTCATCGGGGCACGGAACGATCTCCCGATAGCGGGCCCAGTAGCGCCGTGAATCTTGGGCGAAAAGACGGAACGCCGTCCGCTCCGTAACGACCGCGGTTTCCTACCATATTTGATATTGCCGACCGCCGGCGCACGGCTGATCACAGGTCCGCTGAACCTGCGGTACAAATGGGTGTCCAATGGGACCACGTTGGATTCTGACTCGTGCCCCGCGATCGAACGCTCGATGCCGCAGAGCCTTTCCCTGTCGTTGCCCCTGATCGTCACATCTCGTGGACAGATCAACACGGTTCAGCCACTTGGCTGTCCATCGATGATCGTTGCATCCGCTTCCGAGGCGACTGCCCGGCGGGTTGTTCGGCGACAGTTGATCAAGGCGTGTCGCGATGCCACCGGATCGGAACTGATCCAGCAGTTTGTCCGTGGACGCCCCGAGCAAGGCAGCGTCACGGTCGAGCTTGCGCCCGTGCGTCGACAGCTAGAGTGGCGACGACCAATCGAACTTTCGCTGCCGACCTTTCGATGGCGCCAAGGTCCGGAGCTTGTGGTGAGTTACGTGCCCGCCTTGGACCTAACGGTGGTGGCTAGCCCGCAGACTGACGTACCCCGGCTGGTCAGCGAGCAGATTCGGTCAGCACTGCGCCGCCATGACTATTGGTCATTGCGTGCACTGGCGCTACTTGACGGCAACGTGGAGTCACGACTACAGCCGGATCAGTTAATGGTGCAGGTGCCAACGCCGGCCGAGCTGGCTCGGCGAAACGAGAAGGCGTCCGAAGAAAAGAACCCGGTGCTCCGTCGCGTGGCGACCCGACTGCGCCGCAACGACCTAACGCCAGCGTTCTACCGCGAGCGCGAAGTCGGTTTGCTGGGCGAA
Organism: Planctomycetota bacterium; assembly: GCA_039196805.1. Taxonomy (GTDB): domain Bacteria; phylum Planctomycetota; class Planctomycetia; order Pirellulales; family Pirellulaceae; genus JBCCUO01. The sequence continues at coordinate 1,478 of JBCCUO010000143.1, forward strand.
CTGTTACACGGTGCGGACGCCAAGTCGGTGTTGCTGGTCGGCCCCTCCGGTGTTGGCAAGACGGCGATCTTTCACCAGTGGTTCCGTCAACTGCCACGAGAGACCTCGATTGCGGCGTGGGCAACCGATGGTTCGCGACTGATTTCCGGTCAGACGGGATTCGGCATGTGGCAACAGCAGTGCTTGCAGATGGCCGACGAAGCATCCCGCTATCCCACCGTGCTTCATCTGGGCAACCTGGTCGAGTTGACTGAATCAGGACGGTTGTCGGGCAGTGGCGGATGTGCGTCCTTGCTGGCTCCGCGGATCGCCAGCGGGTCGATCGTTGTTGTGATCGAATGCACGGCGGAACAACTGACGCGTGTCCGGCGTCAGGAACCACGGATCATTGCCGCGATCACTCCGTTAGTGATTGACGAGCCAACAGCGGAACAAACCAGAAACATTCTGTTGGAATCGGCTGCTTCGTGGAAACCGGTGGATGTGACTGCGGAGATGCGAAGGCGTCAGAAGCGAAAGCGTCGTCGGGAGACTGATCGCGCGGTCGACAGTGGGGTCAGGCCCAAGGACAGCGCTCGCACTCGAGCCAACCTGGCAAGCGAACACCAAGGCCGATCGACCGACCCGATGGTGATCGAGCCGGAGGCACTCGAGATTTTGGACCGATTGCAACGTCGGTTTCCGACCGACTCGGCGTCCCCGGGGCGTGCGCTTTCGTTCTTTCGAACGTTGACCGGGCAAGCCAGACTCAGTGGCGCAGCGGTCATCGAAGCGTTCGGTCGGCAGACAGGCCTGCCTCGATTTCTAATCGATGAAGGTGTTCGTCCCGACCTCGATGAGATTGCACGCGAGTTGTCCGCACGCGTGCTCGGGCAGCCACTCGTGATTGAAGCCTTGGTCGATGTGATTGCCACAATGGCCGCCGATCTGTCACGCAGTGATCGTCCGCTCGCATCACTGATGCTGATCGGTCCCACGGGGGTGGGCAAGACGGAGACGGCCAAGGCGCTGGCCAGGCTAGTCTACAGTGACGCGTCTCGGCTGGTACGAATCGATATGTCGGAGTTGTCGACGCCGTTGGCTGCCGGTCGCCTGATCGGTGACGCTGTTCATCCGGAAGGTGTGTTAACGTCGGCCGTTCGGGCTCAGCCGTTTTCGCTGGTCCTGCTGGATGAGTTCGAAAAAGCGCATCGCAGCGTATTTGACCTGCTGCTGCAGGTGTTGGGCGAAGGACGATTGACGGACGGACGCGGTCGGACGGCGGACTTTCGCAATTCGATCATCATGATGACCAGCAACCTTGGCGTGGATTCGTTTCGGGATGTCACCACAGGGTTGGTCGAGACTCAGCGGGAGGACCGCGTCCGGCGCCACTTTGAAAAACAACTGCGGTCTTTCTTGCGGCCGGAGATGTTCAACCGGATTGATCAAGTGCTGAGCTACGATCCGCTGGACCGAGATTCTGTACGCAAGATCGCTGAGAAACAGATCTCCGATTTGTCCGCCCGCGATGGCTGGATTAGCTATGGTCGTGAGTTGGTGGTCGCAGAGCCGGTGGTTGATCTGGTTTGCCGTGATGGATATCAACCGCAGTTCGGTGCACGACCGCTGGCCCGACAGATTGAACAGCGAATCGTCACGCCAATGGCTCGCAAGCTCTGTCAGACTCGCCACGCCGTAAGACATGACGTTGATGTTCGGCTAGCGGGCAGCGCGGGTACTTCTGCCGTCGCGCGCATGGTCACTCCATCACCCAAGTCCAAATCACGGCGTGACGTGACCCGTGTAATCGAGGACACGGTGGTCTTGCGTCGTCGCTGCCAGGGGTTTGATTCATCGGATGCAGTCCGGCGGATTCGCAACGAACAGACCCGGATCACTCGGCAGTTGAAGGTTGAGCTTCGCAGGGCCAAGGATCGAGAAGCCAAAGCCAAAATCAAAGCCAGCCCAATGGCCGTTCATCGATTGGGACTGCGAAAGTTACTGCAAGATGTGGATCGCGCTCGCGACGCAGTCGATCGGCTGGAATGCGATCTGCTGACGCGATTCTATTCGGCGGAGCCGATCCACGTTGTTGACTCGGAGCGAGAGTTGTCGACCGCTCGCGAACAAGTCTGGGACATCCTGTGTCAATTGCTTAGTCAGACACTCATCGATCGACAGCAGATCGTGCTGGTGATCAGTGGCAAGCAACTGTCGATCGCGCGTCGTTTGATCGCAGCGTACGCTCGAATTGCGGTCGATCAGCAGTGGTCGCTGATGGTGCACGCCTTGCGACCGCGGATCAAAGGACGCTCGCTGATCGAAGACGAGGTCTTGGACGCAGAAGGTTGGGGTCGAAAGCCGGCGTTTCGGGTGACCAGTCGAGCGCAGGATCGACCGCGCCCTGATCCGGAAGATCAAGCCACGTCCCGGTTTTTGGAAGTGTTGGGGCAAGGCTTCCCTTTTGACGGTCCAACGGCCTTTCCTCCCTCGCCGAGTGATACGGCGCAGGAGGAAGCATGGGCCGACAAGGGGAACGCAGGGGCCGACAAAGTGGTTCAATCGGCACCCAATCTGATCGCGTATCCCCTAGAGGATTTTGATCGGCTGTATCCGTTGCCCCGTGGGACGCTTGCCGTGATGCTGTCGCTGAAGGGGAATGCGGTCGAGTTCATGTTGCGTGGCGAAGCAGGCATCCACACCTTTTCGACGACCGAGGGTGGAAAACGAGACGAGCAAACGTTGCTGGTGGACTGTCACATCGGTAGGGCGATTCAGTACGTAGCACCCGCCCGGTTGGCCAACCGCAAGTTCGACGCTGCCGGCGTGCCACGGCGGCACTACAACCTGATCGAAAAGATGGTCACTGATCTGGCCGATGATCGAGAAGTGCGGGTCAAGATGGACCGCGAAGGAAAGTGGCTGTTGCCACTGGTCAAAGACGAGGCCGAGCGAAGGATCTGGTCGGAGCTGGACAGCTAGATCGATCATGCGAATCAACGTTCCCATCTACATCACGCATCGCAGGGGTCGCGGATCGCGACCGCCGGTGACGGCGCAGCCGTTGTTTGAGACCACGCCAGTGGTGTCTGGTTCCCATTTGGGCGACGTGCTCAGCAAGCTGTCGCAGAAGTTGCGTGTTCGCTTGGGGGATCTGGCCAAAACCGAGAACCATCGCGAGTTGTTGACGTGGCACAACGAGACCAGCATCGAATCGACCCTGATCAAGTGCCGGCTTGACCTGGGGGATCGGTCCGCCCATTTGAAGTTGGTTTTGGCAGCTTTGCGACGCTACGAACGCAAACTGGCTTTCTCGCCAAGCTTGCCCGACGTTTGGTTCGATGTCGAACCAGGTGAGTCGTTGCTGGAAAGGGCAACGGAAGTCTACCAGTCACACTTTCGATCGATCGGCAAGGACTTTCCGGACTATCCCGTCGAGAGTCACTGCATTGAAGGTCGTGGTTGGATCGACGAGGTATCGATCGAGGTCATGCCCAGCTTCAAAACGAAGAAGCAGGTCGATCCGCTGCGGGCACTCTTGGGCGGCGAAGACGTTTCCGACGGTGGCGAGCAGCTGCGCAAGACGGGACGCTGCTTGAACTGGGGTGATGAACAGGACTTGGTGGACCCGATCGGTGTGGATGGCGACATCCAGCGGTTGGTTCAGCTGTTACAAGCCGGTGACCGACGCGGTGTTGTCCTGATTGGTCCCAGCGGCAGTGGCAAGACGGCGCGGATCGAAGGTGCCGTGAAGCGGCGAATGGCTCGCGCGAGAAGCTCGCTTCGCGGCTGTGTGTGGCACCTGTCCCCGGCGCGACTGATCAGTGGCATGTCGTTCTTGGGTCAATGGCAGCAGCGAGTCTTATCGATCTTGCGATACGCCTATCGACAAGACCACGTGTTGTACTTTGATGACTTGCTGGGACTCTACGAAGCCGGTCGAACCCGGGATAGCGCGATGTGTGTTGCCGATACGCTTCGCAGCCAGATCGATTCACGCCCGGTGCGACTGTTGGCTGAGATGACGCCTGAGGCCTGGTCGGTCCTCCGTGAGCGAGATCGAACGTTTGCCGATCGCTTTGTGGTCATGCCGGTCCAGGCGATGGATCGCGCCGCGTCGTTGCCCGTTTTGATCGGAGTGATGCGGCGCCTGGAATCCCGCCGAAAATGTCGGTTCGATTTGGATGTGATGCCGGAAGTGCTTTCCCTGTACGACCGCTTTGAGTCGGTTTCGGTATTGCCGGGAAAGGCAGCCGCGGCGCTTGATCGCATGGCGGCAACGCACGCGACTCAGGTGATCACCCGCGAGGATGCGATCAAAGAGTTCAAGTCGCGAAGCGGGCTGCAAGAAGCGATCATCGACAACCGTCGCACGATCAGTCGCGAAGAAATCTTGAGCCGTGTCCGTCAGCATGTGGTCGGCCAGGACGCGGCGGTCGATGTGCTGGTCGATCGTGTCTTGGTAGCGGCGGCGCGAATGAACGACTCCACGCGGCCGTTGGCCGCGTACCTGTTGGTTGGTCCAACCGGTGTCGGCAAGACACAGCTGGCCAAAGCGATCGCCGAGTGTTTGTTTGACGAAGGTGGCATGATTCGGCTGGACATGAACGAGTTGTCGTCACCAACGTCCGCGGCACGGCTGGTAGGCACGTTCGACAACCCCGACGGGTTGTTGACCAGCGCGATTCGGCGTCGGCCCCACGCGGTGCTGCTGCTGGATGAGATCGAGAAGGCGCACCCTTCGGTGCTGGACGCGTTGCTGCATGCGCTGGGTGAAGCCCGCCTAAGTGACGCGCGAGGCCGCGTCGTGGACCTGAGTGGCTTGTTGATTTTGATGACGAGCAACCTGGGTGCTCGTGAGTCGTCGCGTCGCAGTGGGTTTGCCGATTCGGATGCGGACGAAGCGACTCGGCAAGCCCACCTGCGAGCGGTGCGTGAGTTCTTTCGTCCCGAGTTTTTCAACCGAATCGACGACGTTTTGTGTTTCGATCGTTTGTCCCCCGAATCGATCGAGTCGATCGCCGAGATCCAGCTGCGTCAGGTGCTCCGGCGAGACGGATTGCTTCGTCGACGCGTGTTGTTTGATGTGGATCCGAGCGCGATCCGGCTGACTGCCTTGGCAGGTTACGACCCGAAGTTCGGCGCGCGGGCGTTGAAACGTCGAATCGAGCAAGACTTGGTGCGACCGGCCGCTGAGGTGTTGGCGTCCACTGCGTCCACGAAGCCGACACTGCTGCGGTTGGATGTAGAAGACGGAAAGCTGAGAACGCGTCTGGATCTGATCGATTCCGAATCGGATACAGCCGAAGCAGGTCTGTCCACCCAGGCGCAGCCGATCGTGTCGGGCTGGGGATCATCGGTTGAGAGCTGGTTGGGTCGTGTCCACGAGTTGGTCGCCGACACGCCGCTGCGATTCGAAGTCGGCGATGAAGGTGTGGACTCAGCAACGCTGGAGCTGATGGCTCTGAAGGAATCGTTGCGTGAGGCGGACGAGCTTTTTCAGGCCTACCGGGAAGCGACCCGGCAGCCTGCCATGCAGCGAAAGCACGCGACGCCAGTCAAGGCATCGCATCTGAGTCTGAACGTCGACTTCCACAGCCGAAGTGAACACCGCGACCTGCAAGCGATCGACGACATTCATGACTTCATCCGCGAGTCGACTCAAACAATCACCGCCGATCAGGTCGATCATTCGCGTCGCGATCTGGTTGTGGCTTTGGATCGACTCTGGAAACAGCTGGCCTGCCGAACAACCACCGATCGCGCGGCGCTTCGCATTCGTATTTTCGGGGATTCGCTAGCCGAGCGATTGGCTGCTCGTGTTTCGACGGTCGGTTCACTGAATCGCCTGACCGAGGCGCTGCGTTACTGGTTAGTCGAACAAGAACAGTTGGACGTGTCCGTGTGGCACGCCGACGACCAGCAAGAGGTCGACGACGGCGAGCGGATTGAGCGCCGTGGTGAAAGTGTGCTGATCTGCAGTGGAGCGTTTTGCTTGGCTTCGCTGTCCGAACTGTTGGGTAGTTGGTGGATTCAGTCCAAGTTTGATTCCGCGCTGGCCGAGATCCGCGTGCTGGCGTTGCCGCCCGAAGGCAGTCAGCCGGCTTCACCGGATGGCTCGTACGACTTGCGACGACAGATTGCTCAATGGACCGAGTCTTTGGTCAATCGGACCATCCTACCG
>JBCCUO010000144.1:0-7634 GCA_039196805.1 Planctomycetota bacterium
CCACCAAGCCGACCCTGCCATACGTTCCCTTGTGACTCTCGGGCGATCGCGCGGGCAAGCGAAACGGTGGTTCGGTCATGGGAACCATCAAGAGGACTCCAAAGTGGGCGCGACAGAGGTCTCGGGTGCAACAACCGTTTTCCGGCCATCTTCCGGCAGGCAATCGATCAATCGTCGGGTCACCATGCCGGCCAGGTAGCCGCCTTTGAATCCGGCATCGATTCCCACCACCGATACATTCGCGGCACAGCTGCTAAGCATCCCCAATAGCGGCGTGATCCCGCCCAAGCTGATGCCGTAGCCAACGCTACTGGGAACGGCAAAAACGGGACACGAAACATGGCCGGCAACCGCTGCTGGTAGCGCCCCCTCCAGTCCAGCGATCACGACCACTGCCGCGGCCCCAGTCAATCGATCGGCGGCACTCAATAGCCGCTGTGGCCCCGCGACTCCGACGTCGTCGATTCGCAAATAGGGCACCTCCATCCAGGCCAAGGTCTCGGTGGCTTCTTCGGCGACCGGACTATCCGTGCTGCCGGCCGTGATCACCGCTGCATAGGGCCGACCGCTGCGATCAGCTGACTCGGTGGCCGCGGCTGGCGTGATCGACTCCGCCGCGACCCGCAAAGTCCTGGCGATCGGGTTGTGGCAAGCGTGCTGAAAACAGCGGCGAACCTGAGTGGCGCTAGCCGGGTCCAAACGCGTGACCAGCGCAGATTGCCCGGCGGCCAGCTGAGTTTGCACGATCTCGCAGATCAGCTCGGAGGACTTGCCTTCGCCGAACACGACCTCAGGAAAGCCGCAACGCTGCTGTCGCCCCAGATCGACGCACGCACCAGCAACCGTTCCCTGCCAGGCGGCTCCCAGGCTTGTCGTCTGCATCAACGTTTCGGCAGCCTCCTGAATCGTCGATTCTCCACCGGCAACTTGTCCAAGAATCCGCAGTAAATCGGGTGAAACGGTCATCAGGAGTCCCTAGCGGTCAAGTCGGTCGTTGTGTCGGTTCAGCGATGAGGCTTCGGGGCTAGACGCAGTGCGGGGGCAGGGGCAGGGGAGGGCGGTTGCAAGGAATCGCGATCAGATTTCCAATTGCCACCGCATACCACACTGTCATCGGCTCGCGAAACCGCACTCGCCGATCGAGACCGCATCAGTCTTTCGCATCGCTGATGCCTCACCAGACCCAATAGCCTAAACCCCTGTTAAACATCGGACACTACCGGAATGAAAAGTTGCGTGCTGGCCTACTCGGGCGGACTCGATACTTCGGTGATTTTGGGCTGGCTGCAAGACAAGGGCTATGAAGTCCACGCCGTCTACGTGGACCTCGGTCAACCCTGTGAAGACCGCGAGGCGACGCTGCAGAAGGCCCGTGACTGCGGTGCCAAATCCAGCCGCATTGTCGACGTTCGAGAGGAACTGTGCCGCGATTTTGCTTTCCCCGTGCTGGCGTGGCAGGCGAAATACGAAAGCATTTATCTTCTGGGCACCTCGATCGCCCGTCCCCTGATCAGCAAGGTCTGCCTGGAAGTGGCCCGCGAAGTCGGCGCGACGGCTTATGCTCACGGTGCTACCGGCAAAGGGAACGATCAGTGCCGCTTCCAATTGGCCGCCGAGGCGCTCGATCCCACGGTCGAAATGATCGCACCTTGGCGAATCAAAGAGTTTCGCGAGCTGTTCCCCGGCCGCACGGAATTGATCGACTACTGTGACGTCAAGAAAATTCCTGTCAAAGCATCTGCCGCCAAACCCTACAGCAGCGACGAAAACGTCCTGCACATCAGCTACGAAGCGGGCCAGTTGGAAGAACTGGACGTCAATGGGGTCGAACTGGTCGAATTCGGCATGGGCGTCAGCCCCCAAGAAGCTCCTGACACACCGGAAACGATCACGATCGGGATCCAGGAAGGTGTTCCCGTCACTCTGGACGGGAGGCAACTCAATGCACTGGAGATGGTGGAAAGCCTGAACGAGGTGGCCGGGCGCAACGGCATCGGGCGCATCGACATGATCGAAAACCGATTCGTCGGCATGAAGAGTCGTGGCGTCTACGAATCACCCGGCATGACCGTGCTGTACGACGCGATGATGTACGTCGAACAGCTGACGCTCGACCGCGATCTGGTCCACCTGCGCGACCGAATGGCCCCCGAAGTCGCCGAAATGGTCTACTACGGTTTCTGGTACACACCCAAGATGGACGCGTTGATGGCCTTCATCAACGAAGCCAAAAAAGTCGTCACCGGCGAGGTAACGCTGCAGCTCTACAAGGGCAACATCATCTGCGCCTCGCGAAGCAGCCCGAATAGCCTTTATGACGCTGAAATCGCGACCATGGAGGGCGGCGGAAGCTACAACCAAGACGACGCAGAAGGCTTCCTGCGAATCCAGGGGCTTCCCAGCCGCGTCCAAGGCACGGTCACGCCGCGGGAGTATTGAAGCCAATGTTGGACTCCGTCACCGAGATCATTCGGCGTCAAGAGAGCGGCGATGCCACAGCCGTCCAGATCGCCCGGGCGTCGCTGCAATCGATTCAAGCCACCGACGCGAAGATCAACGCGTTTACCTATGTCGCTGAGGAAGCTGCGATCGCGTCGGCCGAGGTCGTCGACGCCAAACGCAGAGCGGGCCAGCCGCTCGGGCCGCTTGCCGGAGTTCCAATCGGCGTTAAGGATTTGCTCTGCACCACCGACATGCCGACCAGCTGTTCCTCCAACATGCTGCGTGGCTTTCAATCACCGTACGATGCCACCGTCATCACGAAATTGCGAGCCGCCGATGCCGTCCTGATCGGCAAAACCAATTTGGATGAATTCGCAATGGGGGCCAGCACCGAGACCAGCGCGTTTGGTGTGACGCGAAATCCCTGGAACACGGGCCGAACGCCCGGAGGTAGCAGCGGCGGTTCGGCCGCCTGCGTTGCCGCAGGTAACGTTCCGATCAGCCTGGGCACCGACACCGGCGGATCGATTCGACAGCCTTCGGCGCTCTGCGGCATCACCGGACTGAAGCCGACCTACGGCCGCGTCAGCCGATTCGGTTTGGTGGCCTTCGCCAGTAGCCTGGATCAAGTCGGGCCGATGGCCTGGACGGCCGCAGACGCTGCCCGTCTTCTAGAGGTGATCGGCGGCTTCGAACCACGCGACTCCACATCGCTTGGCACGGCCATGCCCTCCCTTGTCGATCAGTTGGATTCAGCCTCGCTGAAGAACACCCGCATCGGTGTGCTTCGCGAAAGCATGCAGGTCGATGGAATCGACGATGCCGTACGCGATGCCGTCGAAGAAGCCATCCGCTTTTACCGAGACGCCGGCGCCACGATCGTCGACGTTCAACTGCCGCACAGCCAGTACTGGGTGCCGACGTATTACGTGATCGCGCCCTGCGAGGCCAGCAGCAATCTGTCTCGCTACGACGGCGCCCACTATGGGCATCGCACCAGCGAACAGGACGACGAGGGGCAGGGCCCTTTGTTATCGATGTATCGCAAGAGCCGCGAAGAAGGGTTTGGCAGCGAAGTCAAGCGACGCATCATGATCGGCACCTACGCCCTCAGTGCCGGTTACTACGACGCCTACTACAACAAAGCCCTGAAAGTCCGCCGGTTGATTCGTGGCGACTTTGAAGCCGCTTTCCAGCAGTGTGATTTGCTGCTGGGTCCGGTCACGCCCACGCCAGCGTTTCCGCTGGGTGACAAGATCGATGATCCCATCCAAATGTTTCTCTGCGACCTGTTCACCGTCGGCGCCAACCTGGCAGGTTTGCCTGCGATCTCGCTGCCCGGCGGATTTGATGCTCAGGGTCTTCCGATTGGGATACAACTGCAAGCACCGGCGCTTCAAGAAGCCAGGTTGCTGTCGGTCGCCCATCAATTTCAGCTGGCCACCGACCACCACACCAAGCGTCCCGCCACCTTCTCGTCCGCCGCCTCCGCTTGAGTGACGCGCCGTCATGACCACGCACTCTGACCGTCAGCCCACCACGACGATCATCGGCTTGGAAGTCCACGTCCAGCTGAAGACAAGAACCAAACTGTTCTGCAGTTGCCTTGCCGAGTTTGGAGGCCCACCGAATACTCAGGTTTGCCCCGCTTGCTTGGGCATGCCGGGCGCCCTCCCCGTGATGAACCAGCAGGCGATCGAATTGGCGATCCGAACCGGATTGGCGATCAACTGCTCCATCCCAACGATGACGAAGTGGGACCGGAAACAGTATTTCTATCCCGATCTGCCCAAGGGCTATCAGATCAGCCAGTTCGACTTACCGATTTGCGCTGACGGTTACCTCGATATCGCCGACCCCCAGGACGATAACGAAACACGCCGAATCGGCATCACTCGAGCCCACCTGGAAGAAGACGCCGGCAAGAGCATGCACGACGAGTCCTCCGGGACAGCGGCGTCGCGAATCGACCTGAACCGCTGCGGCACGCCGCTGTTGGAGATCGTCAGCGAGCCGGATATGCGTTCCGCCGCCGAGGCAAAAGCGTACCTCACCGAGCTGAAGCTGCTGTTGACCCATCTGGGCGTCAGCGACTGCGAAATGCAAGAAGGCAGCCTGCGTGTTGACGCCAACGTCAACTTGCACATCGACTTCGAAGGCAAGAAGGTCGCCACGCCGATCGTCGAAGTCAAGAACATGAACAGCTTTCGCGCCGTCGAACGGGCCTTGGTGTACGAGGCGGAACGACAATACGTCGACTGGGAGGAAACCGGCGCCACGATCGACGACAAACCCAAGACGACTCGAGGTTGGGACGACTCTCGCGAGCAAACCTTCACCCAGCGTGAAAAAGAAGAATCTGCCGATTACCGTTACTTTCCAGATCCCGATCTGCTGCCCGTTCGCATTCCCCGAGAACAAATCGAAGCGGCGCGAGAGGCGTTGGGGGAACTGCCCGCGGCAACGCGCGAGCGTCTGACGGGACAGTATGGCATCAAACCCTACGACGCCGACGTGATCGTCAACCAAGGACGAGGGCTGATCGAGTACTTCGAAACCGTCGCCACGTCATCGGGAGATGGCAAACGCACCAGTTCGTGGATTCAACAAGACGTCCTGCGGACGCTGAACGAACAATCGATCTCGATCGACGATTTTGCCGTCGGTGCTGGCAAGCTGGCTGAGTTGATTGGCATGGTCAGCGAAGGAAAGCTGGACAACGGCCGCGGCAAGGACGTTCTGGAACACCTTATACAAAAAGGTGGATCGGTCGACGACGCGATTACCGCCCTTGGCATCGAAGCGGTCGACGACAGTCAGCTGGAAACGCTTTGCCAAGAGTTGCTCAGTGCCAATCCTAAGGTGGTCGAGGACGTACGTGGTGGCAAACAGCAAGCGGTCGGAGCCCTGATCGGCCAAGCCAAAAAGAAGAATCCCAATGCCAATCCACAGCAAGTTCGTGAGACACTGCTGAAGCTGATTCAGGGCTAAACCGTGCACGTGGAATAGGCTTCCAGCCTGTCGAATCCTCGAGTTAGCCCGGTCAACGCATCGCGAAATCGCCGTAGGCGTTCGACAATGTCGACAGATCACTCCGTGATCCCGAGCCGACTACGCCGCGCAGCGAGTTAGCCCGGTCAACTCGTAGCTGTAGACGCAGACGCTTTCGACAGCGCGACGCCATCCGCTGAAGGTCGAAACTCTCCGCGAGTTCCGCTACGGTTTCGGCTTCGTCGAAGAGCCTAGCCTTCGGTGAAGGCGGGCTACATTGTCATCTCAACACGCCTTGGCCCACGACTCACTTGCCGTTTCGATGCCAGAAACACCTTCGCCTCTGATCACGTTGACAACCGACTTCGGCAACGGCAGCCACTACGTGGCGCAGATGAAAGCGGTCTTGCTGGATGCCATTCCCGAAGTCCGAATCGTCGACGTCACGCATGCCATAGGACCCCAGAAGTTGATCGAGGCGGCCGTGGTGCTGGCAGACACCTTGAAATGGTTCCCAAGCAACAGCATTCACATTGCCGTGATCGACCCTGGCGTCGGGACCGAACGACCCGTTCTGCTTGCCAAGTCGGCTTGCGGATACGTCATTGGACCTGACAACGGCATCTTCTCGCTGCTTGAGTTGTCCCACTCAGTCGTCCTGGACCGACCAGAGTCTTGGGCGGGCCAGCCCAGCCAAACGTTCCATGGACGCGACATCATGGCTCCCGTCGCCGCTGCACTCGCTCAGGACCCTCAGCGAAATCTGGTCCGCTTTGGAACTCCATCGTCGACACGCCATCACTTGAATCTGCGACAGCCCGTTCAGCGTGACGGATCTTGGTTCGGGCAAGTGCTGTTTGCCGACAGCTTTGGCAATCTGATCACCAATCTGAGCGATGATGAGGCCGTGGATGGAACCATTGAAGTCGCCGGAGAAAAGATCCCCAAGGTTGGCTGCTACGGCCAGGCCAACCCTGGCGACATGATCGCGCTGATCGGGTCCAGCGGTCGCCTGGAAATCGCGATCGTCAACGGCAGCGCGGCCGCTCACTTGGGCCAAGATCCAGCCGTCATGGTTCGGTATGGCCCTTAGCACCAAGGAACCTGCCCCCCTCGCCCCAGAGATCGTATGGCTTTACTTCTCCCTCCCTCTGGGCCCTCCGACAGGGTGATCTTGGTAGGTCCGCTCGATTGATGAACCTAAAAGCTGCACGACCTGCTTCGGGAAGACGGCTGGGCGTGAGGGGCCCGTCAAAATCGCTTCAGTCCGGATGTTCTGTCATCCGCTCCCAGCCGAACCCGCGACCCATCGTCTCGGTTCCAGCTTGCCGTGTCCGTCGGTGCCCTAGGGTTGATCAGCGGCGATGACGTTCGCGTCGACCAGCCAACAAGTTGCTCGGCAAACTTCACCAATGGCTCCCGGCATGTCCTCCAATCCACCTGCGCCGGCCACCAAAGACTACGGCTACCTGTTCCTCTTGGTGGCGGCCGCACTGATCACCTGCTGGTTGGCAGCGACACCACTTGTTCCCAAAGTGGCCAAAACGACCATGGAGCGATTTCATCTACGCTCCGCATCGTTTGCAGCGTTTGCGGCTCAAGCGCCGATCCCGCCGATGTACAGTTTCGCCAACCAGGCGGCGGTGGTCACATCCCATCAAACACCGGTGACTGGAGAGCCAGACCGATTGGATGCAACGTCCGGGTACCTGAATCACTACCCGACCCGAGCACTGACGTTTGCCGGCGATCGATTTCGCCGACTCGGCTCCGGCGGAAACACTCGACTCACCATCCAATCGACCTATCGTGGCCAAAAGTTGCACACGGAATACGTGGTGACCGAAGCGACACCGGGTCGATTCCTCTGGGAGCGCATGGAGGGCCAGCAATGAACGCTCTGGCGTCCCCGCCCACCCAACCGCTGTCCGAGACACTTGGCACTCAACTTCCCAAGTTGAATGTGGACCGTGTCAACGTTGCCCATCGGATTGTTTTGATCTCGATCATCATCGGACTGCTTTGGAAGGTTCGCTACTTCATCTTTGCTGACGCGGTTTACGAGTCGATCACCATCGAGGATTCGTTTTTTCCGGCGTGGCTGCGTAGTCACTTGACACTTCGCGGAGCCTACTTGGGATTGCTGACGGCGGCCGGAGTCTCCGCGTTTTCATCCCACCGGCAGTCGCGAATGATCGCGG
>JBCCUO010000145.1:0-7594 GCA_039196805.1 Planctomycetota bacterium
CGTGGCCTTCGCGAAGGCCGTCATCGAATCCCAGCGAGACCTCCACCAAACCTTTCTGAACCACCAAAACCTCGCCATTGCGATCGGGTGGTGATCCGTCGAGCGGTTCGTTGACGTCGATCCCTTTGGCTTCCACGACCTCGCGGTACCGCGTGTTTTCCTTCAACAGCTGAGCGTTGCGTTCACGCTGTGTCTGAACAAAACCACGCAGCGTGTTCATGTCGTCGGTCAATTCCAGCGACTGGGCGAACAAGGCATCGCGGTCTTGTTGCTCCGTGCGGATTTGCTCCCGGAGCCGCTTGGTCTCGGCCGTCAATTCATCCAACGCTTGCGCCCGAGCTTCATCCAGCTGGACCAACCTGCCGGTCTTGCCCCGCAGTTCCTGAACGGTCGCCTCGCTCTCCTGCAGTTGATCTTGAAGTTGGACCAGTTCCGATTGCAACGACGCCAAGGCGGTACGACGCGCCACTTGTTCGCGGTACAAGTCGTTCAGCGTGCTGGTCCGCGAGTCCTGCAGCTGTTGGTTGGTCTGCTGCAGGGTCGCGATCTTTTCCTTCAAGCCACCGGTGCCTTCAACTTCATCGCGCCAGTTTCGGTGCGATGCGTTTACGGCCAACGACAGCACCATAAAGGCGAGGCTAAGGATCAGGATGATGACCGAAAAGGACTTCCCGAGTAAGGTCATGGTGACTGGGTTCCGTGGACGAGGCCGACCTGGGAGAGAGGAGTCCCGAAGTATAATTACGGAGATTTTCGGGTGTCAACGAAATCGCCGCGAAATGCTTGGCTTACCTAAGCCGCCCCATCGATCGCTCGGAAATACCGGTTGCACGGAAGAACCTCACCCTTGTGGGGGTACAGCTGCGACCAGTCATTTTTCGTAGGCGGATTTGACGGTGCGGATCTGCTGGAGGAACAGATCGATCGTTGCCGTGCGCTCCTCGACCTTCGGTGCGCAGGCCTGCATCACGGCTCGGGCCAGACGCGGATTGATGTCCGCCCGCCGCTCTTGGATGGGGGTCGGCGGCTGCGTGTCGTGGTGAAGCGCGGCGCGTCCGGTGACGATTTCACCCTGCCAAGGGTGAGAAAAGGTCAACATGCAATAGAACGTCACGCCCAGCGAGAAGATGTCGACGCGCTGGTCGGTCGCCCTCCGCCGAACGATCTCCGGCGACATGTAGAGCGGTGTTCCGGTACGGTTGCCCGGTGCCATGAACGGAGCGGTCGCGGGAACGGTCAAGCCAAAGTCGATCAGCTTGATGCCGGACAAATCGGGTTCGCAGATGAAGTTGCGCGGGCAAATGTCACGGTGGATGAAGCCTTGGGAATGAACGTAACTGAGCGCTTCGCTCATCTGGCGGATGAACGTCATCTCACGCCCTTTGACCACTTCTTCGCGTTTGCGAACGATCACATCCTGCATCACCGGGCCACCGACATACTCCATCACCAGAATCGGCTGGCCCTTGGTGGTCACGCCATATTCGTAGGTTTCGACCAGGCGGGGATGATGCAGCTGCATCGCGATCTCCCCTTCGATCGGCTTCTTGAGTCCCTTGAAGCGACTTTCAAAGAGGTCAAACTTCTCGCGATCGAGTAGTTTGACGCCTACGGTTTCTTTGCGTTCGCGGTCCCGGGCCACAAAAAAGCTGCTCATCGTTCCCGTCGCAGCGGTCCGCGACCGCTCGAACCGGGCATCCACATCGATGACCTTTTGCTTGGTCGACGATGACCCGAAAAGACTGTCGAAAAGTCCCATCAATTCACTTGCCGCAGTAGTCGATCGCCCGGGCGATTTCGCTTTTCAGACTGCTGCGGGGGACGATTCGGTCGATGTAGCCGTGTTCGAGCAAGAACTCGCTGGTTTGGACACCTTCGGGCAGCTCGATTCCGATCGTCGCTTTGATCGTGCGAGGACCGGCAAATCCGATTAGGGCTTTCGGTTCGGCGAAGACCAAGTCTCCCAGCGATGCAAAACTGGCGGCGACGCCACCCATGGTGGGATTGGTTAACACGCTGATGAACAACCCCCCCGCCTCATCATACTTTGCCAGGGCTGCGGAGACCTTGGCCATTTGCATCAACGACAAAATTCCTTCGTGCATCCGAGCCCCTCCGCCGCTACCACTGATGATGATCAGTGGCAGATCCTGCTCCGGTGCCCGCTCGACCAACCGGGTCAGCCGTTCTCCGACCACCGATCCCATGCTGCCCATGATGAAGGCGCTGTCGGTCACCGCAAAGGCAACGCGGCGGGCACGCACCATTCCGGTGCCAGTGACCACGGCTTCGCTCAGTCCGGTGCGCTTCTGCTCTGCCACCAACCGTTCGCTGTATCGCTTGCGATCGCTGAAATCGAGCGGATCGGTCGGACGCAGCTGATCGTTCATCGATTCGAACGTCCCCGCATCGAGCACCTGCTCGATGCGCTCGGTCGCCGACACGTAGAAATGGTGATCGCACTTCGGACAGACGTTCAGATGCTGCTGAACCTCTTTCTTGTAGACCGAAGATCCGCAGCCACCGCACTTAAGCCACAGACCTTCGGGGACCCCGCGCTTCTTCGCTTGGGGGACAGGTTGATCGGTCGATGAGGGTGACACAGTGGACATTTGAAGCGTTCGACTGATGGGGGCGAATCTTCCAATCGTTTTCACTGTATCGATTTCGGTCAACCACCGCTCGGGCAAATCTTGGTCCGATTCCGCGAACTTGCCTGCTGGCTTAATCTGGTCCTCGATTGATTCCGCCTCCCGTCTGATGCATCGAGCAGAAACCATGTCGATCCGGCCCATCAAGAAACTTCTGGTCGCCAATCGCAGCGAGATCGCTACCCGTGTGTTCCGAAGCGCTACGGAACTGGACATCCGCACCGTCGCGATCTACTCGCACGAAGATCGATACGCCTTGCACCGCTTCAAAGCGGACGAGGCCTACCAAATCGGCCAGCCAGGCGAGCCGATTCGCAGCTACCTGAATATTGAAGCGATCGTTGACCTGTGTCGCCGACATCACGTCGACGCCGTTCACCCAGGTTACGGGTTCCTGTCCGAGAACCCGACCTTCGCCCAGGCCCTGGAAGACGCGGGAATCCTCTTCGTCGGCCCTAGCGTGCGATCACTGAATGATCTGGGGGATAAGGTTTCCGCCCGGCGGCTGGCGGAATCGGCGAATGTCCCGGTGCTGGGCGGAAAGAACGAAGCGTTAGCATCAGCGGACGAAGCGCTGGAGGTGGCTGGCAACGTGGGTTATCCGGTCATGCTGAAGGCGGCCAAGGGGGGCGGCGGACGCGGCATGCGGATCGTCCGTTCCGCCCAGGAACTGCCAGCAGCCTTTGAAGCGGCCAGCCGCGAAGCCAAGACTGCGTTCGGCAGCGACGAAGTCTTTGTCGAACGATTTGTCCAACGGGCACGCCACATCGAAGTACAACTGCTTGGCGATCGTCACGGCAACTTGGTTCACTTGTACGAACGGGACTGCAGCGTCCAGCGTCG
Source organism: Planctomycetota bacterium (assembly GCA_039196805.1). Lineage (GTDB taxonomy): Bacteria > Planctomycetota > Planctomycetia > Pirellulales > Pirellulaceae > JBCCUO01. The sequence continues at coordinate 3,495 of JBCCUO010000145.1, forward strand.
GCACCAAAAAGTCGTGGAACTGGCTCCTGCACCCAACCTTGCACCTGAGATCCGAGAAGCCCTCTGCGATGCGGCGATCAAGATCGGTCGAGCCGTCGGTGGCCAGGACAGCTGCTACGAGAACGCCGGAACAGTCGAGTTTCTGTACGACGTCGATGCGGAGCAGTTCTTCTTCATCGAAGTCAATCCTCGCATCCAGGTCGAACACACGGTGACCGAAGAGGTCACCGGCATCGACATCGTCCGCAGTCAGATCCTGGTCGCCCAAGGCAATCCACTGGACAGTCCCCGGGTCGGGCTGGGAGACCAATCGCAAATTTCGACGATGGGCTTTGCGATGCAGTGTCGCGTCACGACGGAAGACCCCAGCAATCAGTTCCTGCCTGACTATGGCCGGATCAGCCACTACCGCTCCGCCGCCGGTCTCGGCATTCGATTGGACGCGGGCAGCGCATTCAGTGGAGCGGTGGTGAATCCATTCTACGATTCGATGCTGGTCAAAGTCAGCGCACGAGCCCCTTCGCTCGCCGCCGCCGCGTCGCGGATGGACCGCTGCTTGCAGGAGTTTCGCATCCGCGGCGTCAAAACCAACATTCCCTTCCTGCAGAAGCTAATCAACCATCCAACGTTCCTGGCTGGCGAAGCGACGACGAGATTGATCGACGAAACACCTGAGTTGGTCGAGCTTTCCAAGCGACGGGATCGGGCGACCAAGCTGTTGACGTTCTTGGGCGAAACGATCGTCAATGGCAATCCTCTGGTCGATGGCCGACCGATCGCTACCCGTCGCGAACCCGCTCCGCTACCTGAAGTCGTTGCCCACAAACCGGCGGCTGACCTGCCACGCGGCACTAAGGACATCTTTCGCGAAGAGGGCGCCGAGGGCTTGGTCCGCTGGATCAAGCAACAAAAGCAACTGCTGCTGACCGACACGACCATGCGTGACGCCCACCAGTCACTATTGGCCACGCGGGTTCGTACCTACGACATGCTGCAGATCGCGCCCGCCTACGCCCAGCTGGCATCCGATCTGTTTTCGCTGGAGATGTGGGGTGGCGCCACGTTCGATACCAGCATGCGGTTCTTGAAAGAGTCGCCTTGGCAACGCTTGGCAGACCTCCGCGAGGCGATCCCCAATGTGCTGACGCAGATGTTACTGCGTGCCAGCAACGCGGTCGGATACACCAACTATCCCGACAACGTGGTCCGGCTGTTCGTCCGCGAAGCGGTCCAGGCTGGGATGGACGTGTTCCGTGTTTTCGACGCGCTGAACTGGCAGCAGAACATGAAGGTGGCGATGGAAGCAGTCTTGGAAGAAGGCGGCATCTGCGAAGCATCCATCTGTTACACCGGAGACCTGCAAAATCCCAAACGCACCAAGTACGACTTGGCGTATTACGTCAAGTTGGCCAAGGAACTGGAGCAGATGGGGGCTCACCTGTTGGCAATCAAGGACATGGCGGGGCTGCTGAAGCCCAAGGCGGCAGTGACGCTGATTCGGGCCCTGCGTGACGAGGTCGATTTGCCGATTCACTTGCACACGCATGATACCGGTGGCGTGCAGGCGTCGACGATTCTTGCGGCGTCGGACGAAGGCTTGCCGATTGCCGACGCGGCACTCGCGCCGCTGTCGGGGGGCACCAGCCAGGTGAACTTGAACACGTTGGTCGAAGCCCTGCGCGATACGGAACGTGAATCAACACTGACGACGGAGTCACTCACGCAATTGGCAACCTATTGGCAGGCGGCACGTGAGTTCTACCGGCCGTTTGAAAGCGACGTGTTGCCGGCGACCGGAGACCTCTACGATCACGAGATGCCCGGTGGACAGTACACGAACCTGTTTCAGCAGGCCCGTGCCCTGGGGCTTGCCGATCAGTGGGCAGGCGTCTGCCAAGCCTACGCCGAGGTGAATCGGCTGTTTGGCGACATCGTGAAAGTGACGCCCACCAGCAAAGCGGTTGGCGACATGGCGCTATTCTTGGTTGCCAATCAGATGTCAGCGGCCGATGTGCTGACCAGCGATAAGCCATTGGCGTTCCCGGCCAGCGTGGTCGACTTGATCGGCGGACGCATGGGGCAACCACCCGGCGGCTTCCCAACGCCGGTGAAAAAAGTGGTGCTGGGCGACACGCCCGACATGACCGAGCGGCCCGGATCGTTGCTTCCCGAGGCTGACGTGGCGACGGCACAAAAAGAAGCAGCTGAGATGACGGGTGATGCTGCCAACGATCGCGACGCGGTCACGTTGCTTCTGTATCCCAAGGTCTTCCAGGACTTGGCCGACCATCAACAGCGTTACGGAGACGTGGCTTCATTGCCAACGCCAAACTTCTTTTATGGCCAAGAGACCGGTGAAGAAATCGCGGTCGACATCGAGCCGGGCAAGCGGTTGATCGTCAAGTTCTTGGCCGTCGGACAGCCGCACCCCGATGGGACTCGAACCGTCTTCTTCGAACTCAATGGACAACCTCGAGAAGTCTCGATCGTTGACAAGGCGTTGGAGCCGGAAGGCAAAGCCGCCGTCAAAGCGGACCCGAAAGACGAATCCCAAGTCGCCGCGTCGATGCCTGGCATGGTGATCACCGTCGCCGCCGCCGAAGGAGACAAGATCAAGGAAGGTCAAAAGCTGATGGTGCTGGAAGCGATGAAGATGGAAACCACGATCACAGCGCCGATCAGCGGAACCTTGACGACGATCCAGGCGCCTCCTGGCACGCAAGTCGAAGCGGGCGACTTGGTGGCCATCATCGAGTAGTCATGCGGGATGCTAGATCAACAACAGATTGCATCGCGTCTTCGTTCCGCCTTGGGGGGCCAGCCGGAAGGCTTGCCGAGCGATCCCGTCATACGCCACGGGACCAGGCGATCGGATTACGCCCCTTCGCTTGCCTATGGGCGTCACCGCGGTCCGGCTCGTCCTTGGTCGCGCGTCGCGGCCATCACCGTCGCGCTCGTGCCTGATGACGATCATGGCTGGGTGATCCCGTTGACACGTCGGCCCTTGTTCCTGAAACACCATCCCGGACAGATCAGCTTTCCAGGCGGTCGTGTCGAAGGGGGAGAGTCGATCTTGCAAGCCGGACTGAGAGAGTTCGAAGAAGAACTGGGAGTCGTTCCTCTCGTTCGAGAGGTCAGCGGTGAACTGAGCACTCAGTTTGTCTATGCCAGCAACAACCGGGCTCACCCCATCGTGGTGATGCTGGAGAACCGGTCGCCCACCTACGTCCCGGACCCCAGGGAAGTCGACGAAGTGATTGTGATTCCTCTAGCAACCTTGCTGAATCATGACACGCCACCCAAGAGCCAGCGAATTGAGAAACCGGTACTACGGGAGAAACTCGCCGTCGGTCAGGTGGTCTTATCGACACCGGTATTGAAGCTGTCGGAACACACGATCTGGGGCGCGACCGCAATGATGCTGGATGAATTGGCCCAAATCTTGCGTCCGCTGCACCAGCCGTCTCCGTGACTGTCAAAGTTGTCGCCCGAACCACCATGGAATCAGCGATCGCGCCAAATTGACACCCTGGAGCGTGAACCTACAATTTCGTCCGCTCGGAGAACTGATTTCGGGCGGAATCACAAATCATTTGTCAAGGAACCCGAGCGATGGCATCCGAAGCAGTCAAAGAATTCACCGACGATAACTTCGATTCCGAGGTGCTGGAGTCGGACACGGCCGTGCTGGTTGACTTTTGGGCGCCCTGGTGCGGTCCCTGTCGACAGATCGCACCGATGATTGACGAGTTGGCTCAGGAGAACCCGAGCGTCAAGATCGGTAAGGTCAACATCGACGACAATCCGGGCGCTGCCAACCGATTCGGCATCAACAGCATTCCGACCCTGTTGTTGTTCAAGGGTGGCGAAGTTTCCGAGAGCTTCGTCGGCGTCCGGCCGAAAGCCGCGCTACAAGAAGCACTCGACGGAGCGTCTGCGTAGGGGAACTCGCGGAGAGTTTCGGTCTGGCGCAGCGGAACTTACGTGTTGGGTGTCGCGCAGCTGGGACCGCGTGCCAGCCGATCAATACCACCGCTTCGCGTTTCTGGTCCCAACGGCGCAGAGCCTTGCCTTCGGAGAAGGCAGGCTACGGCGTCAAC